>NZ_CP047130.1:610748-916123 GCF_009832865.1 Colwellia sp. 20A7
TACTGGTGATAAAGCTCCTATGGCTTATGTTGAATTAGTAGACCGCCCAGCAGTTGAAGACGCTGTTGAAGAAGTTGAAGAATCAGCAGAAGCTTAAGCATTAGTTTAAGTTTCATTCTTTTATAAGAATTAAAAACCGAGCCTTGGCTCGGTTTTTTGTTTCTTGACGTTCGCTATATTTCCCCGTATAAAATACCTTACTTTTTAGCTTATACTAATTGAAGTGATTAATAACATCATTTAGTACTAATATGTGAGCCCAGTATACATGTCATCTCGAAATCCAATTATTGCTGTAACTGGCTCCTCTGGTGCAGGCACTTCTACAACAACTGCTGCATTTGAACATATGTTTAGAACCTTAGGCATTAACTCTGTCAATGTTGAAGGGGACAGTTTTCATCGCTTTTCACGCCCAGAAATGGACCTTGAAAAACGCAAAGCGAAAGAAACCCATTCTAATATCAGTTATTTTGGTGATTTAGCCAATGACTTTGGCGCACTTGAGAAGTTATTTCGTAATTATGGTGAGACAGGTCGTGGGATGACACGACGTTACCTTCATACTTTCGACGAAGCTGTGCCTTATAATCAAATGCCTGGTACTTTTACTCCTTGGGACGAGATAGGTGAGGGAACAGACTTACTCTTCTATGAAGGGCTTCATGGCGGTGTAGTTACACCTGATAACAATGTTGCTAAGCACGTAGATTTACTTATCGGTATGGTGCCTATTGTTAACCTAGAGTGGATTCAAAAAATTGTTCGTGATACGAAGAAACGAGGTCATACTCGTGAAGCCGTTACCGCTAGTATAGTGCGGAGTATGGAAGACTATATATCTTTTATTACACCACAGTTTTCACGTACGCATATTAACTTTCAACGTGTCCCAACGGTAGATACTTCAAACCCTTTCAGTGCAAAAGGTATTCCGAGTTTAGATGAAAGCTTTGTTGTTATACGTTTTCGTGAAATGAAGAATGTCGATTTTCAGTATTATCTACGAATGATAGATGGCTCTTTTATGTCAAGAGTCAGTACATTAGTAGTACCTGGTGGTAAAATGGGGCTAGCTATGGAGTTAATTTTGACGCCATTAATTCGAGATCTAATGGAAAGAAAAACACAAGCTAACAAACAACTCGATTGGATGAGTGATCTATAGGTGGTGTCGTTCGCCTCTAATATACTCTGAAGACTTAATTTAATATAAAATTAATTTGCTGATAAGAATGCAACTGAAGTTAATCTCACATCTTGTGGTTTTCTACGTTTTCCGAGAGTAATTTATTAATTTCAGTATCGAATAAATTTTTGATTAACATTGCAAATTCTTTTATAAACCTAGCTTGCTGTTCTGTTACAGGGTTATTGACTGCTCCAGATAAAACCTCTTCGAGATCATACACAATAGAATCAACTTCACGAATAATGGCATTACGTTGGTTGAAAGATAAGTTTTTATTTTGACCACATACAGCTATTATTTGCTCACTTAATTCAAGCTCAATTACCGCCATAATGGTCTCAGAATTAGTACTCTTAGTCAGTTTATTTTCGAATAAACTTAAGTGCTCTGTTAGATACTCAATTAAATGGATGTAACCTTCATTGTCTGTAACCATAATAATGCTATTAACCTTTATAGTGATAACTATAACTGTACAATTTTTTTATTGTATAAATCAATTGTTAAACTGTTTTTGATTTTTTTTATAGGTAAATAAAAAAGTAATCCACTGAAAATTATAGATAATTTTTTCAAAAAAAAATCATGCTCTAATGTCTTTTTTGTAAATATTTAGATACGATTAATTGTAAACAAATGTAATCTATATGTTTGAGTCGTGTATATTTAGCATCTGTTTTAATTTAGGGTGCCGGTTGCTCCCCAATAAAAAAGGCAAATGAATTAGTCATTTGCGATGAAAAAATAATAATTATATAGAAGGAATTGACATGAATCTGAATAAATCACTCGTTGCACGTTTTGTTAGCTTAGCATTAAGTACAACGACAACGGTTAGTTTAGCAACCACGCTTAGTACACCTGAAAAAATAAAATCACCTCAAAATACGCTTACACAAACTTATGATAATAGGGTTTCTATTAGCGGTATGACAAATCAGTTCGACGCACAATTAGGTAAAACAACCTTTCAATGGGCAACTAAAAAAGCGCTGAAACCTAATGTCAGCGCAATTGCGCCAGAGCATCAAAATACATTTGCAGCTGATTTTTATTTAAACCAATTAACTGGCGCTAAAAAAACAGCAAAGGTTTAGTAGATACTACTTTATTAAATATTCATGACCTAGGCCGTGGAGCTAAAGTTGCGAAATATAAAGAAGAAGTTGCCGGAATTGAAGTTTTCAATAGTGAATAGTGAATATAACATCATGATGGATCGTGATTTTAACCTAGTCGCATCATCAGGTTATTTACTTGGACAAAAAGCAACAAAGCTACTTTAGCTGCTATAAAAGATATGGATAAGGCTTTTGGCAGTTCTATTAAGTCAATTAATGCAGTATTTGTAGCACAAGGTGGTGATATTGACTCAGTAAACCTTGTGGCTAAGGTATCAAATGATAAGTATGATAAATACGAAGTTACTAATACCTCTAACGCTAAGATCATTATAGGTGAACCTCGTGCTAAAAAAGTTTTCTTTGAAGCTAAAGGTGAATTAGTCGCAGCACATTACGTAGAAGTAGAAACGGGTGATTTTGATAGTAATAATTCAGAATACTTTAGTTATGTAGTATCGGCGGAAACAGGAAAAATACTATTTAAAAAGAATTTAACAAGTCATGCTGCTGATTTTAACTATCGTATTTATGCTGATGGCGATGGCAAACCATGGGATAGCCCACATGGTAATGTTATGCCTGCTCCATTAGGTAGTGATCCTGAAACTACTGCTGGTAATAACGTTACTGCTTATGTTGATGCTATCGCACCTCAAGGCTTTACTAATGGCGATTACATGGCAGAAGTGACTAGTGCCAATACTTTTGATTATATGTATGATGATACAGAGGCCGAGAATTCTGTTAATAATCGTAAAGCCGCAATTGTAAATTTATTTTTAATGAATAACTATTTACATGATGATTATTATGATCATGGCTTTGATGAAGAATCGGGTAATGCCCAAGTATTAAATTATGGCCGTGGTGGTGTTGAAGGTGATGCCCTTAATGTAGAAGTTCAAGATAACTCTGGCTTTGATAATGCCAACATGTCAACGCCAGCGGATGGTTACTCTCCACGTATGCAAATGTATCTTTGGAATACAACTCCTGTCGTAAACGGTGTGGATTATGGTGTAACTGTTACTTCGCATTCAAGTATTGGTTTACTTGCTAATGTTCAATTTCCAAGTTTTGGTCCTGATATTTTTTCTGTGTCGGGAGATTTAGTCATTATTGATGATGGCACAGATCCTAGTCGTGATGGTTGTGCAGAAACCGTTAATAGTGATGCTATTGCTGGCAATATTGCTGTTATAGATCGTGGTGCTTGTAACTTTGCCGATAAAGTTAAAAATGCTCAAAACGCTGGTGCGATTGCTGTGCTTGTGGCTAACAATGCTGATGGTGATGAACCGGCTCCAATGGGAGGAAGTGATGAAACTGTTAGCATTCCAAGTATGGGTATTTCACAAAATGAAGGCGCTACAATTTATTCATTACTAAATACTGGTCAAACGGTCTCTGTTGATATATTCAAGAAAGACTTATCACAAGTCTTTAAGGGGAGTTCTTGGGATAATGCTATTGTTGCTCATGAATGGGGCCATTATATTAGTAATCGCCTAGTGGGTAATGGTTCTGGTTTAAGTAGTAACCAAGCAACGTCAATGGGTGAAGGTTTTGGTGATTTCCATGCTTTATTATTTGCTTCTGATGCAGATGACAACTTAGTAGTAGGAAATGAAAATTATGCTGGTGGTTACGGTGATACAACTTATGTTGCTAGTTTTGTAGCTGGTATTCGTCAATATCCTTATTCAACAAATATGGAGATTAACCCATCTACATTCGCTGATGTTGAAGTGGATCCTGAAGTACATGGCTCCGGTGCAGTATATGCTGCTATGTTGTGGGATTCATTTATTGCGATGGTTAATGATGATCGCCATACTTTTGTTGAAGCTAAAGATTTAATGAAAGATTATCTTGTTGCTGGTTATAAGATGATGCCTTTGGCACCTACTTTTACTGAAGGTCGTGATGCCTTGTTAGCCGCTGCTTATGCTAATGATCCAGAAGATTATAAACTAATTCTTTCTGCCTTTGCCCGTCGAGGTATGGGATTAGGTGCAATATCGCCAAGCCGTTTTTCAACTGATCATACTGGTGTAGTTGAATCATATAAAACTGACTTAGATACTTTTTATGTAACAGAGCACAAAGTAAATGCCAATTATGAAGGGCTAATTTCTGGTTATTGTTCTAATGATAATATTTTAGATAAAGGTGAAACAGGTACTGTTAGTTTTACAATCCAAAATGGTGGTAATTCAGACTTAACTGACATTACAGGTAAAGTTATTGTTGAAAGTGGTCATGATGTAACATTTGCTAATGAAGGTGTTGTGACGTTAGGTGATATAGCAATATTCGGATCAGCTACGAGCGCACCTATTGAATTTACGCTTAATGAAGCAAATACTGGTGATGAATTAGTCCTTAAATTTATCCCTGATCTTCTTGATGGTGCTGAAGCATCTGAATACCTATTATCAACAACAGTTAATGTAGATTTTGAAACTCGCGAGTTAGTAGGAACTTCACAAACAGAAGACTTTAATACCTTATCTCGTTTACATGACTTTACCGAAACAGTTATCGCTGGTGGCGATCTTGCTATTGGTACTTGGGGTCTAGATCAATGGGATGAAACTGATGGAATGATTTCGGCTACAGCGAATAGTTTTACCTCAGATGTCGCATATCAAACACGTGCTATGTCAGTTGGCTATGATGGCGAATATACGGTTAGCTTCTGGCATCTATATAATTTAGAAGAAGAATTCGATGGTGCAGTAATTGAGATAAGAGTTAATGGTGGTGACTGGGCTGATGTTACTGCAATGGGAGGTGAATTTTTAGGTGATGGTTATACTGATATAGGTCTTGAAGATACAGAAGCCGCTATTGCTGGACGTGCTATGTTTTCAGGAGCTAACCATGGCACCGAAACCATTAATTTTGATGAGGTCTTAAATGGTAACCAAGTAGAATTCCGTTTCCGTGTAGCAACAGATTCTGCGTTTATTCCTGAGCCTTTTTCTGGCTTTGATGCGGGTTGGTATATTGATGATATGACATTTACCAATATTCAAAACAGTATATTCTCAAATGTTGTAGCAGGCGATACTTTTGCATGTGATAACCGTTTACCTCTAGTAATCGTTTCAGATAGTGTTTTATCTCAAACGGTAAATGAAGGTACTAATGTTTCATTAACCGCGCAAGCTAGCGATTCAAATGGTGATACGTTAACGTATTCGTGGGTAGAAACTTCAAATACTGGTGTCGTTATTATTGGAGCTGATAGTGCAAGTGCTAGCTTTACTGCACCTGAAGTTACTTCTGGTTCAAGTCAGGTAGAATTAACATTAACAGTAAGTGATGGTATTGATTCTGTAATGAATGATATTACTGTAATTGTTAATGATGTTGCTACTCCTGTAACTGAGTCTACAAAGTCTTCTAGTGGTGGTTCTACTTCATTGTTGACATTATTGTTACTACCTTTAGCATTACTACGTCGTCGTAAGTTCTAGGTATTAGTTAGTAAGCTAAATTTAGAAGCCAGCGTTTAGCTGGCTTTTTTATAGAGGAATGTATCGAATGAAAAAAAACAGCATATTAATGGTTCTATTTTGTACTAATTTTTTAATTATTTCATGTTCTCAATCGAACGATGAGAGCAGGCGTAACGACGAGCTTTCTGAGCAGAAAGAGGTCAAATTAAATCATGATACAGATATCAAGAAACGTGTTGAGTCATTAACAATGTCATCAGTAAAAGATTCAGCGATGAAAAACACCAAAGAGCCGATAAGAACAAATAAGAAAACACTTTTCTTTAATGGTGAAAAATACCTTTTTAGTGGTGGTAAGCTTAAAAAAGGTAGCGAGGTTCGTAGTATTTCCTCATCAGAAAAAGCCAGTATTCGCGGAACATTTGTGGTAGTTTCAAAAATAGAAAACATAACGAATGTATCAATTAAAAATAAGTTAAAAATAGCAAAAGATACTTATAGACTTACGCCTAGCAAGACCGATGATCTTATGGCTGTTTATAAAGAGTTGATGTTAAATGATTCTATAACTAAGGTGGAATTGGAGTTAGTTTATAGTGGTAAAAGAAATAATGCAGCAGAGTATTAACTATATTCATTGATCATTATAATCAGTGCCAACACAATGTTAGTGCTGGCATTTCTACTGTTTATTTTATTGTTACTTAAACGGCATTAGTGCTTTCAAAGATTTTATCCGCAGACGCAGCAACAAAACCCGTGTAAAGCTCGCCATCAGCTTTTGGATAACGTTTAGCAAATTCGTAGAAGCAGCTAGGGATCTCCATACTTGTATCGCTAAACTCAACTAAGGCTTTATCTGCTAATGTTGATGACTGTTCTAACATAACAGTTGCATCACCTTTAATTTCACCACCAGTGGTGTTTAATTTATATCCTGCTGCTTTCAATGTGTCATTAACAGCAATAATACAATCATAACCTTTAAGGTGATTAATACTAACGGTAAAGTGATTAGCTCGATAACCCCACGCAGCTAGCCAAGCAGCGTATTCACTTTCAGCTAGTAATATTTTATAGTCAGTTGAACTTATCTTCCATGGACGTCCAGAGTATAAAAAGTTTTCTTGTTCGCTAATGTTCTCTGGTAAATTATCCACCAATGAATGAATGATCTTTTGAATGGCTTCTGGAAATTCTTTAACGCGTAGTTCACTGATAAATACTTTAGGCATAGTGCTATCACTATGCTCAAAATGCTTAGCTGTTAATTTCTTAGCAGCAAAATCGTATTGACCACATTCTGTATAACCAATAGCTAATAAATGATTAGCAAGTTTGCTTAAATTAACTTTCTCGATATCAAAAGTACGGTAAGCAACATGATCGTTGATTACGTCTTTACCATCACCTAATAACTGGTGGATTTTATCTGCAGAAGGTGTTACAGCGATATACTGTAGCCAAATATTATTAAAGAGTTTAGTTACTGGAGCTGTCATTATTTTTCCTTTTTTTATCTGGGTAATTAATATAAATTAAACAAAAAAGGTAGTCGTAACAGTTAAAATTTTCAGAAGAAAATCAGGTGATAACTGACGCTACCACCTAAAATTATAGTTGATCGATACTCTTAAAAAAGCAGGGGCGAACCCCTTCTTCTCTTTTATTGGCAAAAATATAAGTATCTTTAAGTTTCATTAGTAAGTTCTTGCTAAAGTTTGATACCAGGGCTTAATGTTGCAGGTAAGCTAACTTTTTCAGCTTCCACTGAGGCAACCGGGTAAGCGCAATAGTCTGCAGCATAAAAAGCACTTGCTCTATGGTTACCACTAGCGCCAATACCACCAAAAGGTGCAGCACTGCTGGCGCCTGTGATTGGTTTATTCCAGTTAACAATACCTGCTCTGATACGAGTAAAGAAGTGATTGTATAATGCTTCACTATCACTTAATAAACCTGCAGATAAACCAAAACCAGTATTATTGCCTTCGTTGATTGCTTCATCAAAATCGGTATAGCGGTAAACTTTTAGTAAAGGACCAAAGTATTCTTCATCTGGCACTTCAGCAACTATATCTGTTACATCAATGATGCCAGGAGAAATAAAACCAGTGTTAGCTTCTAAATGCTTCAATTCAAGTAATGACGTTGCACCCAAATCAAGTAATTTTTGCTGAGCATCCACTAAACCTAAAGCGGCTTTTTCAGAAATCATTGAGCCAATGAAAGGTTGCTCATTATCATCATAATAACCAATCGTTAATGCTTTAGTCGCTTCAATTAGCTTAGCCATAATCGCATCGCCTTGTTCGCCTTGTTCGATGAACAAACGACGAGCACAGGTACAACGTTGACCTGTAGTGACGAAGGCAGATTGAATGATATCGTGTACAACAGCGGTTATATCGCTAACATCTTTCACGATAAGTGGATTATTTCCACCCATCTCTAATGCTAAAATCTTACCCGGCTGACCACCAAATTGTTCATGTAATAAATGACCAGTGGTAGAGCTACCCGTAAAGAAAAGCCCATCGATCATTTTATTGCTCGCTAGTGCTTTACCTGTTTCTATCTCGCCTTGTACAAGGTTAATAACGCCAGCAGGAAGGCCTGCCGCTTGCCATAACTTGATCACTTCTTCAGCTACTTTAGGTGTTAATTCGCTTGGTTTAAATACTACTGTATTACCGGCAATAAGCGCAGGAACAATATGGCCATTTGGCAGGTGACCTGGGAAATTATAAGGGCCAAAGACTGCAACAACACCGTGAGGTTTATGGCGAATAAAGGCTTTAGCACCAGGCATAGGGTTTTCAACAGTCCCTGTGCGTTCATTATACGCATTAAGAGAAATGTTTATTTTACCTACCATAGCACCAACTTCACCTAAGGTTTCCCAGCGAGGCTTACCTGTTTCTAAAGCGATAGTGTTGGCTAACTGTTCTTTGTTCTCTGTTAGGAGCTCTGCAAATTTAGTGATGATAGCGACACGCTCATCAAAGCTGATAGTAGACCAACTTTCAAAAGCAACACGCGCACTACTAATTGCTTGTTCAACTTGTGCAGGTGATGCAGTTTTTCCTTGCCAGATAACTTCATTTCTAGCCGGATTTAGTGAGGTGACATCATGACCTAAGCCTGGTTGCCATTGACCATTAATAAATTGAACGTTTGACATATTTATTCCTATTTTAAAGTAGGGTATTAATTAGGTAGAAGACGAACCCAGTCATCTTTCTGTACTTGTAACGCTTGAGCAACCTTATTGGTGATAACTACCTGATTAGCTGTTTCACGTAGTATTAATTTAACTTGTGTCGCTCTAAAGTTTTCAACTTGTGTGTTGCAAACAATATATTTTTGGTTACTTTCTTCTCCGCAGTTGTCGTCAATAAGTACTTGGTATTTATTACTTTCACGAATAGCTCTTATTTGGCTTCGCTCAGCTTCTACTGTTGGACCAGCATCAAAAATATCAACATAACCACGGCGAGAAAATCCTTCCGCTTCAAGTAAGCGTAAAGCAGGAACGGTATTATCATGTACCTTATTAATAACCTTTTGCGCTTCTTTACTAAGTAAGTTGACATAAACAGGATATTTAGGCATTAATTCAGCAATAAAGCCTTTATTGCCTATACCTGTTAAGTAGTCAGCTTTGGTAAATTCAATAGATAAAAAGTGTTCTTCAAGCCAGCTATAGAATGGCGATTGGCCATTTTCATCACTAACTCCTCGCATTTCGGCAATGATACAGTCAGAAAAACGCTCTTTATGTTCAGCAATGAATAAAAATCGACAGCGAGATAAAAATCGACCATTGCTGTTTTTTCTATGGCTTTCTTGTAAGAACAGTGTACAAATTTCAGTTGCACCAGAGTAATCGTTGCAAAGTGCAAGTGTTTCAACGGTATTGTGGATATTTAGCTCACGTGAACTATGGACAACTTTGCCCAAATGATAATGATAAAAGGCATTATCTAAGCCAACAGCCGCTTCAATTCCCGCAGTACCAACAACTTGCCCTGTTTCAATATCTTCCATCACAAATAAGTAGCCTTGGCTACCAGGTTGGTTTACTTGAGTTTTAAAAGACTCTTCTGAGTGACTAATACGTTTTCTAAGTATTTCTTCATTAACTGGCAATGAAGTAAAACCATGGCCAGACTCAATAGCTATACGATGTAAGTCGTCATAATCAGTCATTTTAATAGGACGGATGATAATCATAAGTAATTCTCGATGATTAAAAGAAGTGCTTGCTAGCCTTAAGTAAGGTAGCAAGCGTATTGAATAGCTATGTGAATTATGAAGTTATTTTGGCGATGGCTTTTTCAAAACGCGCTAAACCTTCAACTATATCTTCATCAGGAATAATCAGTGAAGGGGCAAAACGAACAATACTAGCGCCTGCAACTAAAGTCATAACACCTTCAGCCATAGCGGCAACTAAAAATTCTTTTGCTTTACCTTGATACTCGTCATTTAATACAGCACCAATTAATAACCCTTTACCACGAATTTCTTTAAATACGTTGTATTTAGTATTAATTGCTTGTAAACCGTCAACGAAAATTTTTGCTTTCGCTTTTACGCCATTAAGTACTTCTGGTGTATTAATTACATCAATTACAGCTTCACTCACTGCACAAGCTAATGGGTTACCACCATAAGTACTACCATGAGTACCTATTTTTAAATGCTTAGCAATGTCAGTAGTTGTTAACATAGCACCAATAGGGAAACCGCCGCCTAAACCTTTGGCTGTGGTTAATATATCAGGTGTTACACCAAGATCCATGTAAGCATAAAGTGAACCTAAACGGCCAGCTCCTGTTTGTACTTCATCAAAAATCAATAATGCATTATGTTTATCACATAATTCACGTACACCTTTGATGAATTCATCAGTAGGAGAAACAATACCACCTTCACCTTGTAATGGTTCGATCATTATGGCGCAAGTTTTGTCAGAAATAAGGGCTTTTACGCTGTCTAAATCATTATATTCTGCGTGTACAATATCTCCTGGTTTTGGACCAAAACCATCAGAATATGCTGCTTGGCCACCTACCGTTACGGTGAAGAAAGTCCGTCCGTGGAAACCTTGGTTAAAAGCTATGATTTGAGTTTTATCGCTACCGTGAACATCAATAGCCCAACGGCGTGCTAATTTTAAAGCCGCTTCATTTGACTCAGCACCAGAATTTGCAAAGTATACTTTTTCTGCAAATGTGCTATCAACTAGCTTTTTCGCTAAACGTAATGCTGGTTCATTAGTCATTACATTGGATAAATGCCAAATTTTTTCACTTTGCTCTTGTATTGCACCAACAAGCGCAGGATGACAATGACCTAAACAATTTACTGCGATACCACCAGCAAAATCAACATATTCATTGTCTTGTTGATCCCATACTCGAGAGCCTTGACCGCGTACTGGTATAACAGCTGAAGGTGCGTAGTTAGGCACCATGACATCATCAAATAACTCGCGACTAACAGAAAACTGTTCTGACATTTTTAACTCCTCAAAATTGGATGGGTAACTCGTTTGTTTAGCACTCATTTTAGTATATAAGTAAACTGATTTTTTGTGCTAATAATATTGTTCAGTGTTTCAAAAACAGAAGGTTATTATGACAGGAAAAATTATCGCTGTCTTGCTAGTGAATACCGCAAGCCATTAAAAACAAAGGCCTACCGTGTTTTATTCAAATATAATGAATATTTATTGCATGAAATAAAACGATTAAAAGATAGCTTTGTATAAGGCAGGGAGTTGACTTACTAAAAATGGATTATTAATGTTTTTAATAAATAATCAAAAATAAATTAGTAAAAAAGAGAAGGAACTAGTTAAATTTTAACTTTATATGGTCAATATCACTTTTTTTAAGCAAGGAAAGCTCAGTTTTATTGAGTTTTACAGACTCAAAAAGCGCTAAAGCTTCTTCCGTATTTATTAAATTATCTTTGGCGAGGTTACGGTAACAAACATACGCTTTAGCCTTAGTCACTATTTGTGCAATTGGGCACATTTTATCAATGGTGTCAGTATAAGCTAAGTCAAACATTGGCTCAGTGATTGGTAAGCGATCAAAGTTCATAAATTCCACTAATTCAGCGGATAGCTTACTACTACGTAAAACTAATTGTTCAAGCAACAATTCAGGCGGGTTTTCAATTTTAACGAGAATATCATGCAAGGGTTTATCTTTAGCATCAAAAGCGTCTCGTAATTCTTGTTTGTACATTCGGTTGTAAGTATTTAAAAAGCAGCGAGTTATGGCTAATTGACCAAGGTTGGACAACATACCGGTAGCGAAGGCAATATAGGTATTAGCGCCAGAGTGCTCAGCAAGAACGCTTGAAGCTAATGCGAGCGATAAACTATCATTCCATAACTTGCGTTTCATTAAATTAAAAGGGGCAGTGCTTTTTGGTAACCAATGCTTCAAAATAAACGTAGGCATGACTAGTTTTAAATTATCTAAGCCTATGTAACTAAGCGCAAGCTTAGCATCACTAACTTGTACATCGGCTCGTTTTCGATATTGAGGCTTATTAACTAAACTTATTAAGTCACCTGCAAGCCAAGGCAGTGAGGTAGCTAGAGGCTTGATTTTATTAATAGAGGTAGAGCGTAAAGAAAGTAGTTCTAAGATTGTTGGTGCTTCTTCTTCAATATTGAGCACACTGGTATACAAGTAGGCTTTATTATCAAACTCTTCATTTACTTGTTTATTTACTTGTGCAAAAAATGTCGCCATAACTTGTTGGCGAAAATGTTCTTTGCCATGATCCGCGACCATCTTTTCTTGCCGCGCAGTTTCTTCTACCGATAATAACTTTCTACGGCGATTTTTTTGCTCACTACCTTGAGATTCGACGAGATTGACTTTACCTCGACGTTGCTCAGCAAAACTTTTACTTATAGATAAACTAATCGCTTGTTGGTATATAGTAGAAGTTATGTCGTTGTTTTCAAAGAAGTGCATAAGGCTTGATTCATGTATAACAAGTTACTCTTTTACTTTAAAAGAGTATAACGTAAGGGTTGATTCTAAGGTGATTGGTTTGTGTTATCAAAGTATTAATGCGATAAAAAAAATTTCTTTAATTTTTAGAGCTAATCTTGTGAAGAGTACATTGTTAAAAAATTCTTCAAAAGAGCTTGGCCTTGCTCTGTTAGAATTGATTCGGGATGAAATTGAACACTACATAAGGCAAGTTCTTTATGTTGTAACGCCATTATTTCATCATTATTGCCTTGTTCATCAAGACTCCAAGCGGTAACTACTAATTCACTAGGTAAAGAAGCTTGATCAACTATCAGTGAGTGATATCGAGTGACTTGCAAAGAGGGTTTGAGCTGTTCAAATAAACCAGTAGCATTATGACTAATAATACTTGTTTTACCATGCATCAATTTTTTTGCTTTTACTATTTTAGCGCCATAATGTTGGGCAATGCATTGATGGCCTAAACAAACACCGAGTAAAGGAATTTTACCCGCAAAATTTTCTACTACCGCTAATGATATGCCTGCATTGTCTGGATCGCAGGGGCCTGGAGAGATAACTAAATAATCAGGTTTGAGGCGAGTAATTTCCTCTATACTAATTTCATCATGGCGAAAAACTTTGACTTCTTGCCCTAATGCTTGGAAGTAATGCACTAAATTAAAAGTAAATGAGTCGTAATTATCTATCATTAATAACAAAATGGATGAGCCTAGCCATGAAAACCGGGGCTATTCTAATATTTTTAACTAGAAGTTGGAAGTGAGAAAGTTGTACAAGGCTATCTTTATCTATTGTTTGTAAATAAGGCTTTGATGCTACTCAAAACCTTATTTTGGCTTATTTGTGCTTAATTTTGCACAGTCTTTCTTAGCAGAGTTATTAAATGCTAGTTTATATAACGCTGAATAGGATATTAGGAATGCTTAACTACAACATCACTCATAGCGATTGATGAGCAACATAAAATATAACCTTCTTGATGTTCTTGTGCAGTTAAGCCACCACTATCATCCATTAAGGTTTGTCTTACTTCCCCACTGATAAGTTTTGCTCTACAGCGACCACACATGCCAGCGCGACATGAGTAAGGTAAAATAAGTCCAGCATCTTCACCATGCTCTAGTAGTGTTTTTGCTTTCTCGTTGGTTACTTGGTCTAAAGCAGATACTTTGATGCTTTTGTTCCATTTTTCAAAGGCAATGGTTAATTTTTTGTTTGCGGGAGGAGTAACAATATCGTTAGTGGTATCATCTTTTGGTAAATCATCTATCGGCAAATTATCTATCTCCTGTGTGGCTTTAGGACTAATGAATGTTGGCGGATTTTGTGTGCTTAAAACGGTTAATGTATCACCTTGGCTTATGGTCCCTTTATTAAGTGCTATTAAATTTTGACCAAATAACACCTCACCATTATCATCTCGTCTAAATGATTTTAACATTTTTAATGGTTGTTGCTGTGGGTGTTTCTCACCATTTGTTGGATTAATTGTAGTAAATATACAGCGTTCACAAGGTTTACTTACTTTAAATTCTACTTCACCAATACGAATATGTTGCCAACCATCTTCAGCAAAAGGAAGGCAGTCATCAACGACAATATTTGGACGAAATTGTGCCATGGAAACATCTTGTTGTAAGCTATTATGCGGGTTAGCTAGCAGCCGTTCATTAAGTTCGTTTAATGATGCTTGGGAAATAAGTAGCAGAGGGTAGCCATCAGCAAAAGCGACTTTTCTTGATTCATCCGTATTAGGCTTTTTTTCTCGGTGAGAATTTTGGCCAAAATACAATAGTTCACAAGGTCGTTGTAAGTAATCACTAAACCAGTTACTCGCTTTTTGCGAGCAAAACTGTCCATTAACCTCATCACCCCAAACCGTCACTTTATGATATTGGTCGGTAAATTCTTTATACGATAATGTTAGCACTTCCATATTAGGTGCTGACAAGACTAATCCTTGACTGGTCATTGTTGTTTGTACCAAACATAACTTTGGCTCTGTTCTCGCTGTGATAAATTGTCCTGAAGGATCGCAAACAATAAAGCGTCTATCAAAGGCTAATCCAAGCTCATGAACCTTTGAATTAGGTAAACTTATACCTGCTGTCGATTTAATAGGGTAAATATGAATACTGCTAACTTTTGTCATTTCTGTATATTGTCCGATATTTTTTTACTTGTCATAAGTGGATACGTTATATTAACCCTTATAATCTTTCACCTACTTTCAGTACTTTTTTTGGCTCATGACAAATAAAATTCAACATATACACATTCTTGGTATTTGCGGCACCTTTATGGGCGGCATTGCAGCATTAGCGAAAGAGCTGGGTTTTCGCGTAACAGGATGCGATGCTCAGGTTTACCCACCAATGAGTACACAACTAGAAAAACTTGGCATTGAATTAATGCAAGGCTATAAAACAGAGCATTTTGATGATGAGCCAGATTTGGTCATCATTGGTAATGCTATGTCTCGTGGTAATGTGATGGTGGAGTATATACTTGACCGAAATATTCCCTATATTTCAGGTCCTCAATGGTTATTAGAAAATGTTTTGAAAAACTGTTGGGTACTTGCTGTCTCTGGTACACATGGTAAAACAACAACGAGTAGCATGCTTACTTGGATTTTAGAGTACGCACAATTATCGCCAGGTTTTCTTATTGGTGGTGTACCTCAAAATTTTGATTGTTCAGCGCGATTAGGCAATGCACCTTTTTTTGTTATTGAAGCCGATGAATACGATACCGCCTTTTTTGATAAACGCTCTAAATTTGTGCATTATCGTCCAAGAACATTAGTTATCAATAATTTAGAGTTTGATCATGGCGATATCTTTAATGATTTATCTGATATTCAACGCCAATTTCATCACCTTATCCGAATGGTGCCTAGCAATGGTTTAATTTTATCACCAAAGAATGAAGGCGCGATTAACGAAACATTAGCAATGGGCTGCTGGACCCCAACAGAGAAAAGCGACAGTGATAAAGGTTGGCAAGCTAATAAAATAGTTGCTGATGGGAGTGAATTTATTGTTACTTTTAATGGTAAAGAACAGGGCATTGTTAAGTGGGGACTCATTGGCGACTTTAATATTGATAATGCATTAATGGCTATTGCTGCAGCCAGACATGCTGGAGTACCAAGTCATATTGCTATTGAAGCTTTAGCCGAGTTTGTTAATACTAAACGACGTTTAGAATTACGGGGCACAGTAAATCAAATTAAAGTTTATGATGATTTTGCTCACCATCCAACAGCGATTGCTAAAACCCTTGCCGGCGTTAGAGCGCAAGTTGATAGTAATAATGTTCCAGGCCGTGTTATTGCAGTATTAGAGCCTCGTTCTAATACGATGAAATCTGGTGTACACCAAGACACCTTGCCTGGTTCATTAGCTCAAGCGGATCAAGTGTTTTTATTTCAAGGTGAACAAGTCAGGTGGTCAGTCAGTGATTTAATTAGTAACTGTCAACAGCCTTGTATTGTCGAAGATGATATTAATCAGTTAGTGAATGAAATTACGAATTATGCGCAAGCTGGGGATAGTATTGTTGTGATGAGTAATGGTTCATTCTGTTCTATTCACGAAAAATTACTTCAACGTCTTCACTTGAAATAGGTCACGTTACTCCCTTTGCTAAGCAAGTGACTTGTTTGGTGATTATCATTTAAAGTTAAGATTGATTGTATTATATTGTATGCAATCAAGCTTAGCTTGAAGCTATTCCACTATGATCTGAAACTATATTATATATATATGGTTTTGGCACATAAAAATAATCGAATAAAGGACTGTAGTATGTCGAAATACCTTCAGAAAATCATTACTGCCGGAATGATGTTAACAATGTCAGCATCTATAGTGAGCGTTAATGCCCAGACGAAAGAACTTAAAGAAGAAAAGGCCACTTGGTCGGTCAACTCACCACAAGGCGTATTTAAAAATGCGAGCATAGATGTTACTTCTGGTACATGGATGAATGTTGATGTTAGTCCAGACGGAACTACGCTACTTTTTGATTTACTTGGTGATATTTATACCATGCCCATTTCTGGTGGTGAAGCGACACCATTAATGACGGATATAGCATGGCAAATGCAGCCAAAGTTTAGTCCAGATGGTAAGCATATAGCGTTTACTTCCGATGAGGATGGTGGCGACAATTTATGGATTATGAACCGTGATGGTAGTAATGGCAAAGCTGTTTCAACAGAGCAATTTCGTTTATTAAATAGTCCTGCATGGTCTCCTGACGGTAATTACTTAATTGGCAGAAAACATTATTCAAGTACTCGTTCTTTAGGGGCAGGTGAGGTTTGGCTTTATCACAAAGCCGGCGGAAGCGGTGTAATGCTAACTAAAAGAGCTAATGAACAAAAAGATTTAGGTGAACCTGCTTACTCTGCGGATGGTAAGTATGTTTACTTCTCTCAAGATGCGACACCGGGCAAGACTTTCCATTATTCAAAAGATTCAGTGAAAGGTATATATAAAATAAAACGCTTGGAATTAGCCACAGGCGAAATTGATACCATTATTAGTGGTAAGGGGGGCGCTATTCGTCCAACCCCGTCACCTGATGGAAAATACCTGGCCTTTATTAGCCGTGATGATTTCTCTTCAAACCTATATTTATACGATTTAACCAGTGGTAAAGAAACAAAGATCTATGAAGATTTAGAACGTGATCTACAAGAAACATGGGCGATTCATGGTGTTTATCCTAATATTGCTTGGACGCCGAAGAGCGACAGTTTAGTTTTTTGGAATGGCGGAAAAATAAACCGTTTAGATATTACTTCTAAAAAATCATCGGTCATTGATTTTCATGTGAAAACTGTTAAAAAAATTCAACAATCATTGCAATTTAAGCAGAATTTACCACAAGATAAATTCAACGTAAAAATGCTTCGTGATGTTGAAATATCGCCAGATGGCGATAAGGTTGTCTTTGAATCTATGGGGCATATATATACGCGTAATATTAATAACGGTAAAGCGCAAGGTAAGGCGAAACGATTAACTAAACAACAAAGCCATTATGAATTAAACCCAAGCTTTTCTCGTGATGGTAAAAATATTGTTTATGCTACATGGAATGACGATAAACAAGGCCAGATTCGTGTTGTTTCGAGTAGAGGGGGTAAAGGCAAATCGTTATTAAATGAGCCAGGGAAATACATTGAGCCAACTGTTTCTCCTGACGGAAAAACAGTGGTATACCGTAAAATATCAGGCGGCTATATTACTCAGCCAACTTGGGATCTTAATACGGGAATTTATGCGATATCAGCCAAGGGTGAGCGCAAAGATCGTAAACCTGTTCTCATTACTAAAGATGGCATACAGCCCCATTTCGGCAGCAGCAATAATAATATTTACGTAATGCGCAATGGTGAAAAACCGCAATTAGCGTATGTGAGTCTTGATGGAAAAGAAGACAGAGCTCTTTATCAAGGAGAGTTTGCTACTGAGTATAACGTATCACCTAACGGTAAATATTTAGCTTTTGCAGAACGTTTTAAAGTATTTGTAACCCCTTTTGTTGAACGTGGTGATGTTATTACTATTGGTCCTAAAGGAGGTAATTTCCCTGTTAAACAATTATCAATGCGTGCAGGTGAAGGGATTAATTGGAATAGTGATTCAGATGAACTGTACTGGAGTTTAGGTGCTAATTTATTTCAAGCGAATATTACTGATCTTTTTGCAATAACTGATGCTGTGGATAAGAAAGAAAGTATTGATGACACGTCTAAAGAGGCATTAGCAACAGAAGTAACTAAAACTTACCTTGGCTACACTAGTGCTGTTGACAAGCCTTCAGGTATAGTTGCTTTTGTGGGTGGTAAAGTGATTACCATGGAAGGCGATAAAGTTATCGAGAATGGTACTGTTTTGGTTGAAGGTAATATAATCAAAGCGATAGGTAGTAAGTCAGATGTTACTATTCCTTCTTCAGCTATTGTTATCGATATAACTGGCAAGAGTATTATGCCAGGGCTCATTGATGCACATGCACATGGTCCACAAGGTAACAATCAAATAATTCCTCAACAGAACTGGAAAAACTATGCCGGTTTAGCTTTGGGAGTTACCAGTATTCATGATCCATCTAATGACACTAACGAATTTTTCGCTGCGAGTGAAATGCAAAAAGCAGGAAAAATTGTTGCGGCGCGTTTATTTTCAACAGGAAAAATCCTTTATGGCGCCAATGCTGCTGGATATACGGCACATGTGGATAGTTTAGATGATGCTAAGTTTCATGTTGAGCGCTTAAAAGAAGCGGGCGCTTTTAGTGTAAAAAGCTACAATCAACCACGCAGAAATCAACGTCAGCAATTTATTCAAGCGGCACGAGAGTTGAATATGTTGGTAGTTCCTGAAGGTGGATCTTTATTACAGCATAATTTAACTATGTTAGTTGATGGTCATACAACCTTAGAGCATTCAATTCCTGTGGCTAATATTTACGACGACGTGAAGCAGTTATGGTCGCAATCTGAAATGGCATATACGCCTACGCTTGTCGTTGCCTATGGCGGAATTTGGGGAGAGAACTACTGGTATGATAAAACTGATGTTTGGTTACATCCTCGTTTAAGTAAGTATGTACCAAGTGAGTTTTTACAACCTAGAGCGATGCGTAGACCAAAAGCGCCATTGCATCACTATAATCACTTTAGTGTTGCTAAGGTGGCTAAAGAATTACAAGACTTAGGCATTAAAGTTAATTCAGGTGGTCATGGACAACGTGAAGGACTGGCGATGCACTGGGAAATGTGGATGATGGCGCAAGGTGGAATGACACCATTACAAGCATTAAAAACAGCGACTATATCCTCAGCGCAAACGTTAGGCTTAGATGACCAGCTTGGCTCAATTAAAACAGGTAAGTTAGCCGATTTAATTGTTGTTGATGGTGATGTTAGTCAAGATATACGACAAAGTGATAAAGTAATTTATACTATGCTTAATGGTCGTTTATACAATGCTGAAACTATGGATGAAGTAGGGCATTATGATAATAAGCGTGCTAAGTTCTATTTCGAGAATTAACCAAGCGATATGACGACAAGTAATAAGAGTTATCTTTTTATTACAGTGTTATATGCCTGTTTATAAAGTAAATATATACCTGCTAAACAGGCATAATAAGTTCATTTTCTTAGATTAGCATAATAAGTTCATTTTCTTAGATTAGAGTAGATTCGTTTAAATTAAATGGTTAGCTTTTATAATTATACCAATCTCACTAGCTATGTGATCATTTCTACTTGCTAAAATCACCAACTACATCGTTATTTATTTAATAATTAGAACAACTAGTTATTGCAATAAATGCCTTGTATTTGGCAATTTTTTCTACGTATAAAATTGTTCACTTAATTAATGAAACTGGTATTAACCATTTTTTCACTTAAATTTTTTCATTTAAAGGATAGCGAGTGAATTTAAGTCGCTAAGGTAAGAAAAACGATAGAAGATTTATAGGGGGTGAAACTGAGTACAAGGGGATATTTATTAATAGATAATAACTCTCAATGAAATAGTGCTATGGCTAAAATAATTGGCTACTACGGTTATTCACACTGAAGCAAAAGCACCCTCAAACAAAAGCACCCTCAAGCGAATGCAGTGACTAACCCTTATTGCGCTGTTCTACTAATAAATACTCTTTAATGTTTTTGGGCTTCCCCCAAGTTATTAAATTTTATTTTATTCAATATCTAATGGCTCGGGTGATAAAATAATACCGGTGTTATCAGCATAGATATGATCATCAGGCAATATAGTCACACCACCAAAGTTAATCGCAATATCAATTTCACCAAACTCATTATCGTTGGCGCCAACAGGAATTGAAACTAGCCCTTGAATACCGATATCTATTTCTTCAATCGCGTCAACATCACGAACACTTCCATAACAAACAATACCTTCCCAGCCATTGTTTGCAGCAGTTTCTGCGATATCTAAGTCAATTAATGCGCGTCTAGTTGAACCACCACCGTCAATGACTAGTACCTTGTTTGTACCTTCGGTCATGACTGTTTGTTTGATTAGTCCAACGCCTTCGAAGCACTTTATGGTGACTACCTTGCCACCAAAAGAATGTCGGCCACCATAGTTGCTAAAAATAGGATCGATAACGTCAATTAAGTCAGCATAGATATCACACAGTTGCGAAGTATCACATTCCATAACAATAGCCTTAAGTTTTAGAGATAATATCTATTAGTATAACCTGCTGAAGTTAAAATAAAATAGCTACTTGTATTTTGGGCTAAAACTCTCTTTAATAGATCATTCATTATCACTAATAATCGATTTATTAATGCTTGTAACTACAGACTCATTTACATTTTTATTTGCTATGCAAGCAATTGTGTTTGCTATTTTGTCATTAGTATTTTTAGTGTACTTTCGATCTTTTCAGCGTGAATATATCAAGTACTGGCTATTTAGTTTAGTTTCGCTAAGTGGTTATTATGCTATTAGCGCGTTACTTCCTATTACTGATATATATATAAATAATAACAATTTATTACTATTCTATGAGCAAATTCAACAGACTACTTTATACCTATTTTTAGTTTTTTTATTGCTTGGCCTCTATAGCGCAAAAATAACGTTAGCAAAGCGTTTTGTTAATCTTGTTGTGCTGTTAACTATTATTGTAAGCTCTAGCGCATCAATTCTTTATTTATTTAGCGAAAATAGTGCGACTATTTATTTTGAGGTTAAAGCACAAGTACAAAGCTTTATTTTCATTATTAGCTTCTTAAGTGCAAGTTGTTATCTTTTTATTGATAAAAAACCACACTTTTCTAGCAAACTTTTATTTGCATTTCTTCTCATCTCAGGCATTCGCTATCTAGCTTATGTACCCATGACGATTATGGCCTTAACGGATGAGTGGATTAACCAATTTACGTTACTTCTCACTTATTTTGATATTGGTGCTCACAGTATTTTAGGGTTTATATTACTTATTTGGACACAAGGAGACGAGCGCAATATCTCGAAACAGTCTATTATTCGTGAACAGTATTTAGGAAAGCATGACGTCTTAACGGGGGCGTTAAATCGCACCGAAGTGATGAAAAAATTAACGGAGGCAATTACTATTGCTAAACAACAATCATGTAAACTTGCTGTGTTTTTAATTGATATTAAACAGTTTAAATTTATTAATGATACTTATGGTTTGAACGTAGGTGATTGCATACTTAAAGAAGTAGCAAATCGCTTAAATAACAGTCTTTTGAAACCAAAGGCTGTAGGGCGTTTAAGTGGTGATTCTTTTATGTTTGTTATTGAATACTATAATGAACCGTCAGTTGCTCGGGTGCCTGAGCATCTTCATCAAATTATTAGCCGCCCTTATCAATATCATGATCAAGAAGCACATATTCAAGCGAGTATTGGATATACTTCTTTTCCTGAATATGGTGAAAATGCTGAAGAACTACTACAAAATGCAAACCTAGCTTTGCATCATGCAGAAACTAATAATATATCTACCATCATTTTTGAATCAGGCATGCAAGCAGGTGGACGACGTTTATTATTAAAAGAAAAAGAGCTTAAAAATGCCATTATTAACGATGAATTCGTTCTGTTTTATCAACCACAATTAAACCTATTAACAAATCGCCTAGAAGGGGTTGAGGCTTTAGTACGTTGGCAGCACCCTACCAAAGGTTTATTACTACCGGGTGAATTTTTAGGTGATATAGATACTTTGCTTATGAATAGTCAGTTTGATAACTATGTTTTAAGCAAGGCTTGTAGTGCGAATGCACGGTGGTATGAAAAATATAAACGCAGGGTAACAATTGCCGTTAATATTACTGCTGTTGAATTTCAGGACCCTCAATTTGTCAGTAATATTCAAACTTTATTACGCGATAATAATTTGTCTCCGAAGTATTTAGAGTTAGAGATTACTGAAAATGTAGTGATGACAGATATTGATACTGCCATGAACACGATTACGTCATTACAAAGTATGGGTATCAAAGTATCAATTGATGATTTTGGTACAGGGTATTCATCTTTAGCCTATTTACGCCAATTACCCATAGATAAAATTAAAATAGATCGTAGCTTTATCACTGAAGTTGCAACCAATGACTCTGATCTAACTATTGTTAAATCAATGATAAAACTCTCGCATGGTTTAGGGAAGCGTGTGCTTGCAGAAGGTGTTGAAAATAAAGATCAACTTAACGTATTACGAAATATGGGTTGTGATGCTGTTCAAGGATACCTTATTGATAAACCATTGCCGGAAGAAAAATTTGTTACTTATTTGACTAAACAAAATAAAACCACAAAAACCTAGTTATATTTATTGTTATCTTTAGGCGTTTTTACTACTTAACTTATTGTTTACATGGATTTTATAATTTAGGCGCTGTTTTAGTTTTTTTAGTTTGTATCCGCTCTTTCGTGACTTCATCGAGCTTAATCATGTAAGAGTTTCTACCTATACCATAGAACTCTTCATCAGTAAAAATAATGGTATTCTCGTCAGAAAAAGTCACTGCTTCTTTTTGCGTGACTATACCCAAATCAATTTTATAGGCATCACCTGAGAAAAAATCATCACCTTGCCAATTTTCAAATAACCATAGACGTTCAGAGTCTAATAGTACTAATTTACTTCTATCAGGGCTTAGTGCTGCAGAAGTTATCCAGCAGAGTTTTTGATGTGTTGTACAAGTATTAAAGTTACTAATAAAACTGGCTTGATAATTATCAGCATGATCACCAATTTTATATAAGTTAGTATCACCATCAAACGGCTTAGTTCTATTTTTTGAAAATAAATATAAGTGCCTTTTGTAAAAAACAAATGCTTCTAAGTCAAAGTTTTTTTCTGACGCTTTAGGTGGGAAGTTCCGATGTTCTGGAAAGGTGAATTTAATTATTTCCGCTTCAGTTTCTGTCCCTTTAATATCAATAGGGTTCTCAATTTTATAAATGGTAAGCCATTTACGCATATTGTCATTATTACCAAAGTCACCAATAAAAAAGTGTCCAAAATCATCTTGAGTCATATCTTCCCAATCTAAATTTCGTCCATTAGTAATAGTGACTGATTTTTTGATTTTACCATCGCGTTGTACTTGATGTATTTGTGCTGAATTACCACCATCATTGATAGCCCACAAGTTACCTGCTTTGTCGAATTCAATCCCCGAAACTTCTTTAAGTTTGCTGTCTAAGGTGACGACTTTACTACTATAGAGCTCGTGAGATTCACTTAATATTGCTGCTAGAACGACGACCGCACTAAGGCCCACAAACGCATAAAACGATTTTTTTATCATTAATTTTCCGTGTAAAGTTAAATCTATATGGTCGCGAGTATTGAAAAGCTAGGTTGACAAAACTATATATAAACGACAATAGCACTAGAGGTACAAGAATAGCTTAATTTATAATTGAGTGATATTGATCATTGCTTCACGAGAGTGCCCAGAGGCTTTTAAATTTGTAAGATAGTGTTGCCAGCGAGTGTCATGTTCTTGTACTAATAATGCAATATACTCAGTTGAATATATTGCGTTATGTTGATCATTAAAAATAAACCGATAACCATGTTTACCTAAATTTTCAATTGTAGTTAACACAACATCTTTTTTATGGGTAACTAAGCTATTTTGCTTTGTTGGTTTATTTGCTGTGGGTGTAAAAACACGTAAATATTCAAAAGGTAAACAAGCTACCTCACCATTGTTAAAATCAATAGTGATGTTTTTTTTATTTGCATTTATCAAAAAACTTTGAATATTCATAAGTGCCTGTAAAGTAGATAATAGGGTTAATTTTTAGAGAATGAAACGGCTTAAGTCTTCGTTCTGTATAACGTCATTCAACGTTTTATCAACATGATTTTTATCAATAACGATTTTTTCACCTGAACGCTCATCAGCATTGAAAGATAGTTCTTCAGTTAATCGCTCCATCATAGTATGTAAGCGGCGAGCTCCTATATTTTCAGTAGTCTCGTTAACTTGCCAAGCGGCATTCGCTATTGCTTGAATACCATCATCACTAAATTCAATATCCACACCTTCTGTTGCCAGTAGTGCGATATATTGCTCTGTTAGCGAAGCAAAAGGTTCTGTTAATATTCTAACGAAGTCTTCAGTCGTTAAGGCTTTTAGTTCTACTCGAATAGGTAAACGACCTTGTAATTCAGGAATTAAATCTGATGGCTTAGCCATTTGGAAAGCACCAGAAGCAATAAATAGAATATGGTCAGTTTTAATCATGCCGTGTTTAGTGCTGACAGTAGAACCTTCAACTAAAGGTAATAAGTCACGCTGAACGCCTTCACGTGATACGTCACCGCCACTATTGCTATCAGCACGTTTACAAATCTTGTCTATTTCATCAATAAAAACAATGCCATTTTGTTCTACTGCATAAATAGCTTTTTGCTTAATGTCATCTTGATTAACTATTTTAGCGGCTTCTTCTTCTTGCAACGCCTTAAAAGCATCTTTAATTTTTAATTTACGCTTTTTAGTTTTATCATTCGACATACTTTGGAACATGCTTTGCAATTGCGAAGTCATGTCTTCCATGCCGGGAGGCGCCATAATTTCTACGCCGACTTGTGGTGCGGCTAAATCGAGTTCAATTTCTTTATCGTCTAATTTACCTTCACGTAATTTTTTACGGAATATTTGACGAGTACTGTTATTGTCACCTTCAACATCAGTTTTTTCGGCATTACCAAATCCATCACGAGCAGGAGGTAATAAAACATCTAAAATACGCTCTTCAGCGGCTTCTTCTGCTAAATGTTGCACGCGATTCATTTCGTCTTCTTTAACCATTTTAATTGCCATATCGGCAAGGTCACGAATAATCGTCTCAACTTCTTTGCCTACATAACCCACTTCTGTGAATTTTGTGGCTTCAACTTTGATAAAAGGAGCACGAGCCAGTTTCGCTAAACGACGCGCAATTTCAGTTTTACCTACACCGGTAGGGCCTATCATTAAGATATTTTTTGGTGTTACTTCATTGCGTAACCCTTCGTTTAACTGCATTCTACGCCAGCGGTTACGTAAAGCGATGGCAACAGCACGTTTTGCTTCGCTTTGGCCGACAATATGGGCATCTAATTCATGGACAATTTCGCGGGGAGTCATATCTGACATATTTTAATCCTCGTTTTGTCTTGATTCATCAAAACAATAATCTTTTGGAAATATAATGGAGAAACTACTATTAAGCTCGAGGCTTACAATTCATCTATCGTGTGAGATTGATTAGTGAAAACACATATATCACCAGCAATCGTTAAGGATTTCTCAACAATTTCTTTGGCGCTTAAATCGGTGTTTTCTAATAATGCGATAGCGGCTGATTGGGCAAAATTACCACCACTACCAATAGCGATTAAGTCATGTTCAGGTTGAACAACATCACCATTACCGGTAATAATTAATGAAGCAGTTTCGTCAGCTACTGCTAATAAAGCTTCAAGCTTTCTAAGGGCGCGATCACTACGCCAGTCTTTGGCTAGTTCAACGGCGGCTTTGGTTAAATGGCCTTGATGTTGTTCAAGTTTACTTTCAAAACGCTCGAAAAGGGTAAAAGCATCAGCAGTACCGCCGGCAAATCCAGCCAATACTTTATTGTTATATAAACGACGAACTTTTTTGGCATTACCTTTCATTACGGTATTACCTAGTGACACTTGACCGTCACCACCAATGGCTACTTTGCCATTACGTCTAACTGAAACAATAGTAGTCATGTTAACTCCAATCTTAATAAATACATTTTTTGTTGTAAATAAAGTTGGGGTTATTAATGAGTTTTCAAGGATAGAATTTATTTTATAGTCATTCTATCCAATTTATTTTAAAGGAAGGGTTATTTCCACAACCAAACCTGACAACCATTAATCTTGTTATTACGTAATTTATGCTTATCTTGTTCTGCTGCGCGTTTTCGTGAATATGGGCCTAAAACGACTTTATACCATATATTATTCTTTCCTTGTGCGGTTTGAATTGAACTTTCTAGCCCAGAAAAAGCAATTTTAGCTCTTAGTGATTCTGCTTGGGCTGCTGTTTTAAAAGAACCACATTGCATTTTATAAGGACCATTTTGTTTAACTTCATACTGTCCTACTTCAATTTCTTTGGTTTTTAAATTTTCAACATAAGTCCATTTTTCTTTAGGAGGAGCAGGCAAGTCTTTCTCTTTTTTAGGCTTAACTTCATGTTGCGTTTGAATAGGCGTTTTAGTTGTTTCGTCTGTTTTTAAAAACCATAAACTATAGACAAAAACGGAAATAAATATGATGGCTATCAGGCCTAAAAACTTTAGTTTTCGAGTCGAAGTTGGATCTGGTTGTGCCGATTTTTTTTTGTAAGGGCTATTTTTTTTCTTTTTTTGCGGTGTACGAGAAATATAATCTTGATTTGACATGAACTACAGAAGAACCAGGAAGAATGTAGGCTATTTTATACTTAAGTTATTTCTAATTACAAGTAGATATAGCGAAAGCAAAACTATCCAGTAAAAGTTGGCTGCAGTTTAATTATTTGATTACCAATTTAAATCAATAGGATCAATGTCTAAACTCCAACGTACTTTACTTTGCCATTCATTATTCGGGATGGCAGCTAGTAACTGGAAAATAGCAATATGCAGATCTTTTCTTGATTTAGCCTGTAAAATTAAATGATAACGAAATTTTCCTGCCTTTTTCTCCATTGCTGCAGGAACAGGTCCGGCAAATTGACAGTTAGTGAAAGTAAGCTCAGTTAATAGTCGTAAGAACTTTTCAGGATAGCTTGGATAATTGGCTTCAGCGCGGAATAAGGCTTGATAACTAAAAGGTGGCAACATAGCTTGCTTTCTTTCAGCTAAGGCTTGTTTGGCAAAGTGCTGGTAGCCGTTATGCACTAAGTCTTGTAATAAAGGATGATCAGGGTAACTTGTTTGTACTAATACTTTACCTGGTTTACTCGCACGACCGGCACGGCCAGCTACTTGGATTAATAGTTGTGCCATTTGTTCGCTAGCACGAAAATCAAAACTGAATAATGCACCATCACCATCAAGCACCGCTACCAAAGTAACGTCAGGAAAATGATGACCTTTAGCTAGCATTTGTGTACCAATAAGTAATTGATGTTTCTTATCTGTTATCTCTTGTAGTAGCTTAGTTAATTCACCTTTTTTACGGGTACTGTCTCTATCTATTCTTACCACACTAACATCAGGAAATATTTCACCAATACGTTGTTCTAACTGTTCCGTTCCTTGACCTACCGGCGCAATACGAACACTACCGCATTTTGGACATTGCTTGGGTACACGCTTTTGGCTACCACAATGATGGCAAATTAATAGTTGTTGTTTTTGATGATAAGTATAAGGTTTATCGCAACGCTGGCAGTCAGAAAGCCAATGGCATTCTTGACAATTTATCGCGGGCGCATAGCCTCGCCTATTTAAAAAAATAAGAGCTTGTTCACCACGTGCTAGTGTTTGCTTGATTTCATGTTTTAACGTGCCCGATAAACCAAATTCCATTTGTTGTTGAGCAACATCAATTAATGTTATTTTCGCTTTGTTACTTTTTCCTGCTCGTTTACGTAGCTGGTGATATTGGTACTTGCCAGACAAGGCATTTTGTAATGATTCAAAGCTAGGTGTAGCACTGCCTAAAATAATAGGAATATTTGTTTGCCTAGCGCGTAAAATAGCAATATCTCGACCATGATAACGAAAACTGTCTTGCTGCTTTAACGAGCTGTCGTGCTCTTCATCAACAATAATCATACCTAACTTGTGCAAGGGGGAGAAAATAGCCGATCGTGTGCCTATAACAATTGCTGCACTGCCTTGTTGGGCGCTTAACCAAGTATCTAAACGTTCAGTATCGTTAAGATTAGAGTGATGCAAAGAAATAGGCACGCTAAATCGTTGCTCAAAGCGCAATAATGTTTGTGGTGTTAAGCCAATCTCAGGAACAATCACTAATACTTGTTGATGATTTGCTAATACATTTTCCATGGCCTGTAGATAAACTTCCGTTTTACCACTGCCAGTCACGCCGTCAATTAAGTGGCAAGAGAAGCGATCTAATGATTGATTGATTGCAGCAACAATCAATGCTTGCTCGGTTGATAGCACTTGTTTGTTTTCTTGGGTTAGTTTGCTGTCTTGCCACGAAAATTGCCCTGGTCTATGTTTTACCTGCTTGATAAGATCTTTGGCAACCAAGGCATTTAACTGTGCCTTGCTATAACCTAAAGTCCGTAACTCAGCCCAGCTAATTCCATGGTGTTTTGCGATTAATTGAAAAAGTGCGAACTGTTTTGGCGCTTTAGTTTCAACCTTAGCTAATTGTTCTTTCTGTTCATTTTCGATTAGCTCAGCACTTTGCCAAACCATCGGCGGCTGTAGATCTACTTTTTTTACCTGACGTAATAATTTGGGTAGTGCTTGTTGAAAAACGTCACCAATAGGGTGGTGATAGTAAGTAGCACATAATTTTAGATAATTAACCAAAAAATCGCTTAAGTGGAAGCTATCGTTAAGGCGTTGTGAAATAGGTTTTATTTTTGAATCAATATCACACTTGTCAGTTATCGCGATCACAATAGCAATAACTTTTCTTGCACCAAATGACACAGCAACACGTTCACCAATTTTTATTGGTGGTGTTTGTAGTTCTTCCGGTACTTGATAGGTAAACAGCTGGCGCATAGGAACGGGAACTGCTACTTGTACATATTGCTCAGACACGAATTATATGAATGCTTGTAATAAGAATAGGCTGCTTATATTACCGTAAAAATTACTATTTATTAATAAGTCTTTTTTAGTGGGTTTAGTATCACTTTAGCTTGCAGTCGGTGCGGTGATGATTTATTATTCGCCTCCATTAATTTTTACACCGTATGGTGCTTGGCGTTTTAAGTTAATTTAACTAAAACGGCTAAGTGGCGATACGCCCAATTTCTCGAAAGAGATATAGAGGTCCCCATGAAAGACGGAATTCATCCAAATTATGTTGAGTTTAAAGCAACTTGTTCTTGTGGCAATGTTATTACAACTCGTTCAACAGCAACTAAAGACGTGCATTTAGACGTATGTTCAGAATGTCACCCTTTTTACACTGGTAAGCAGAAAGCTGCTGAAACCGGTGGTCGTGTTGATAAATTCAACAAACGTTTTGGTGCTCTTTCTAAGAAGTAATTTTTACTTTTTAGTTCCTTTTCTTTTAATTAAGAAAAGTAGCATCGAAAAAAGCGCCGAAAGGCGCTTTTTTTATTTCTGGCATTTGTAGGTTTTATTACTCTATTTTTTGTGGTGTTTCTGCTACATTAACCACCCTAGAAAAACCTTCTCAAATTTAAAATTAAGGCTCAATAAATGGCAGAAAGAAAGCCAGGTAAATTTGCTAAAGAAAGGCAATTTATCAAAGATAAGCAAATTGATGCATTAAAAACGCCACCTCATTCATTAGAAGCAGAGCAATCCGTGTTAGGTGGTTTGTTACTTGATAATGAAACATGGGATCGTGTTTCAGAAAAAACAGTGGCAGATGACTTCTATAGTCGCTCACATCGCCTTATTTTTGAAACCATTGGTGCCCTTATCGAATTAGGTGAGCCGGTTGATTTAATCACGCTGTCTGAAGCCTTAGAAAACGATCAAAAACTTGATGCTGCTGGTGGCTTTGTTTATCTCGCTGAGATGATGAAAAACACACCCAGTGCGGCTAACATCGCAGCGTATGCTGATATTGTTCGTGAACGTGCTGTTACACGAGAAATGATCAGTGTTGCTAATGAATTAGCAGAAGCCGGTTATGATACACAAGGTCGCTCTAGTGCCGACTTGCTCGATTTTGCTGAAACGAAAGTATTCGCGATAGCTGAAAAACGCGCTAACAAATCTGAAGGGCCAGAAAGCCTGCATTCAGTGCTAGAAAAAACCGTCGATAGAATTGAAAAGCTTTGTTCAACTGATACCGGTGGTGTTACTGGTGTACCTAGTGGCTTTGCCGATCTAGATAAGATGACCGCAGGTTTACAAAAATCTGATTTAATTATTGTTGCCGCGCGTCCTTCAATGGGTAAAACCACGTTCGCGATGAACTTGGCCGAACACGCTGCAATGACACAAGAGTATCCGGCATTAATATTTAGTTTAGAGATGCCTGCGGATCAAATTATGATGAGAATGCTAGCCTCTTTAGGACGCATTGATCAAACTAAAATTAGAACCGGGCAGCTAGACGATGAAGATTGGGCTCGCTTGTCTTCTACTATGGGCTTGCTAATTGAAAACGGTAAAATGTTTATTGATGATGCTGCTGGCTTAACACCAACCGAAGTGCGTTCTAGGGCTAGACGTATTCACCGTGATCATGGCGGTATTTCTATGATTATGATTGATTACTTGCAACTGATGCGTGCACCACAGTTTTCTGATAACAGAACGTTAGAAATAGCTGAAATATCACGCTCATTAAAAGCATTGGCAAAAGAGTTACAAGTACCAGTGGTTGCGCTGTCTCAGCTAAACCGTGGTTTGGAGCAACGAAGTGATAAACGCCCAATTAACTCAGATTTACGTGAATCAGGTTCAATAGAGCAAGATGCCGATTTAATCATGTTTATTTATCGTGATGAGGTTTATCACGATGACAGTGAATTTAAAGGCATGGCTGAAATTATTATTGGTAAGCAACGTAATGGACCTATTGGTCGTGTTCCACTGACCTTCCAAGGTAAATATTCTCGCTTTGATAATTATGCTGGACCACATGTGCTTGAAGAAGATTAAACAAGTTAACATTTATTAAATCTTTGTTTTTGGATTTAACCGTACAGTTTAACGTTGAGTATTTATGTTTGAAGTGATAATTACTATCAGTTTACCTTAATTATTCACCATTGATGGTAGCGATCACTGTACGGCTACCACCATAATCTCTATGTTCGCCTAGATATATGCCTTGCCAAATACCTAGGTTGAGCTGGCCATTAGTAATAGGAAGGGTGATACTTGAGCCCAGTAAGCTTGCTTTTATATGGGCTGGCATATCGTCATCACCTTCATAGGTGTGTTGATAATAAGGGGCTCTTTCAGGAACAAAAGTATTAAAGTGTTTTTCCATATCGGCGCGAACTGTTGGGTCGGCATTTTCGTTAATTGTTAGTGACGCGGAAGAATGTTGAATGAATAAGTGTAGTATGCCGTGTTGCACTTTTTCTAAGCCAGTAAGTTGTGCTTGAACTTCATCGGTAATCAAATGAAATCCACGACTTTTTTGGGTTAGCTTAATCTCCGTTTGTATCCACATATTAATATTTTCCTTTATAATACCAATCTCACTAACTATGTGATCATTCCTACTGGCTAAAATCACCAACTAGATCGTTATTTATTTAATAATTAGAACAACTAGTTATTGAAATAAACGCCTTGTATTTGGCCATTTTTTCTACGTATAAAATTGTTCACTTAATTAATGAAACTGGTATAACTATTCTGTTATCTCTGCTTTATTTAAACGTTCAAAAGCTGAAATAGTTTGTGGTATCAATTGCTCAATGATTTCAATATGCGGGCTTTGAGCTTGATAACGGGCGTAGAGGGTTTTATATATACCCGCCTCACCAATGCGTTTAGTTTGTACCATTGATTGCTTACTTAAACTATTTACTAACCATTTAGGCAACACCGCTATTCCCATATTAGCAGCAACCATTTGTAATATCATATGACTATTAGCGACTTGTTTGATCGCTTTTGGTTTGTATTTATTACTAGCTTCTTGATTGGGGTTTTTATTTAAAAAAAGCTTAAAGAGATCAAGTTCTTCTATTTTCACTGGATAGGTGAGTAAAGTGTATTGGCTAAAGTCAGCGGCTGATAAAAAAGGTTGGGTTGTGGTTTCGCTTTCTTTTGCTAGTACAGCAACTACTTCATAGGTTCCAAGTGCTTGATAAACATAGTTATCGTTTTCAATTTTTTCATCAATAAATAGAATGTCGACATCATCATCAGCAGGTTTATTATTAATCGGTTTAGGAAAAGCTTGTTCTAATGAAGTTTTGCCAAAAAAGTTTTGTTCCATAAAGTTAAGTTTTAATTCTGGGTACTGTTGTGAAAATTGCTCGGTAATAGGTAATAACCACTGAAAGCAAGCGTGACAGGCAATAGCTAAATTGAGATGAGTTGTTGTGTTTTTTTCAGCTTTTAACTCATTTAATGCCGCACTGATTTTTGGCAAAATATTACCGGCTAATGTTAGTAATACTTGTCCCTTATCGGTGAATTGCACTGGCGAAGTATTACGAATAAATAATTGGGTGTTTAAGCGTTGCTCTAAGTCCTTTAACTGATGAGAAAGCGCTGATTGGCTCACAAAAAGGGCATCAGCAGCTTTTCTTATATTTCCAGTGTTTGACAATGTGACAAGTGTTTTTAGGTGCTTTATCTCAAACATTATGAAAGTCCTTCATGTCCATAGCGAATTCTTTGCTTGTTCAGTAATTATGTATTATTTGAAATTATAACCATTTAAACGTCTAGACGTCTAGGTGTTTTGTTGCTTATTTATAAATAATAAATGTAATTGAAGCAAGTCATGTAAAGTTACCATTTAGATTTTTGCTTATTGGCGCTAAACGGAAGGTTGGGGGAGCTAAGTTAGTATTAGATAATATAGTACTAGCTGCTAAACGATTAAGAACAAAGTGTATTTACTCATTTAGTCACAATGACACAGCAATTAAATTTTGAAAATAAGCAATACAGTAATGAAAACCTCGAGCTTGTATGATCGAGGTTTTCTGTAAGCTTAAATAAGTTTTTGGCTTATTAATAAACTGATTTTCAGTTTATTCTTCAAGAAAGCGAATAGTACTTGGGTTTAAGTTTGTCGCTAAACGTTCGTTTACTATTTCATTTGTTTCACTGTTGATAATATCAACACCTGGTGCACTTGGTGTTGGCATACTCAACCATAAGAAATTGGCACTATCCAAACCAAGAAAATTAATTCCTTCTGTACCTGTGTTCGCTACGTTACTCTCTGTAATCTCACCTGTTGTAGGGTTAAATTGGTAAAGTGATGATATTTCATGGAAGCTTGGTACAAATACTGATTCGCTAGTATAAAAGTAACCTTTTTCTGAGGATACAATAACGGCACTTTTAATAAAGCCGCTCACGTTATCTGTAATATCACCAGCATTAAGTACTTGGCGAACACTGTAATCACTTGGCGTTATTTCTTCAATACGACTTAATGCTAAGTCAGTGTTGCTATAATCACTACGCGTACTGATATATACTTTATCATTGCCCGTAGTGATACTATTTTCAAGTGGGTTTAACCCTTCTAAAGGAATACCTTTAACAGTATCTTCACTGTTAGCGTTAGTTTCTATTTCTTCATCGGTATTGGTATCGAATACGGCTACATAGCTGGTGTTGGGTGCATAAGCATCCGATAAACGTTGCATAACAATGTAAAGCTTACCGTCATTAATAACTGCAGCGGCAGGACTTGGTGTGCCATTGGTGTTATTTTCAGGTACGTAACTCGTTAAATCTAATTCGCCTGTTTTAAAATCATCAATATTGTCGGCTTGTGGGTTAACAATCCACACTTTACTTGAGCCGTAACGTAGTAAATATGCTTTTGCTTCATCTAGCGACACTAAAGCATAAGGATTACGACTAATTGAGTCTTGGCTATCTTGTGTTGAGAATGACCATAATGCCGTGTCTCTTTCATTGACTTCTGCGCCGTTATATTTGGTAATAGTATCGATAAAAAATCGACCTATATGGAAAACGTCAGTCTTGTATGTGGCTAAAGTATAATCAGAGGCATCTTTAATATAATAACCGCTATTTACTTCTTGAGTTGCTCCGTTCATATAGACAACTTCGGAGTTACTGTAATCAGGCGCAATCGTTTGAACTACTGCTAATGATGGTGTGTCTTTGATATCACCAATAATGATGGAAACACTCAATTCATCTGTTAATTGTCCGCTATCAGTGGCAATCACTGTGAGTGTATATGGCCCTGTTTCACCGCTGTCAAAATCTGGCGCAGTGTTAAACGTTAATTGCCCGTTTTGATCAATAGTAAAAAGTGCATTATCTTGGCCTGAAATGCTAAACGTTATGTCATCGTTGTCAGCATCCGTCGCTGAGTATTGACCGACAATTAGTGAGTTTTCAGCGACGACAGGTGCGCTATCACCAGTAAGTACAGGAGCACTGTTATCATCATTGCTTGAATTACAACCACTAAGTATGCTGGCAGAAATTAATAAGCTTAAAGATAGTGTTTTTTTTGTATATATTATAGACATTTAAAGATCCTCGATTGAAAATTTGAGTTGAATACTTCTACCTTGAGCTGGTCTATTGGCCAAGTCTTGATAGTTTTCGTTAAATACATTATTAAAAGATAGACTGGTGTTATATTGTTGCGTTTGCCAGTTAAGTGAAAGATTCGTTAAACTGCGATCAGCGGGATTGCCATTACCAACATTGCTATTTACTGATTCGAATTGATTGCTACGATTAAAATAAAGGTCTTTATCAAGATCAGTATTTATTTTGATTTGCCAATCGGGTTTTATTTTATAGCGTAATGAAACGCTATATTGTTGATGATAAATACCCGGCAGCTTTTTATTATCAAAAGCAGTAAACGGCGAAGCAGTTTCGCTATCAATCAGGCTCATTTGCATCGATAAAGATAAATTATCTAACAATGAAAGATTTGCCTGAAACTCAAAGCCATTTAATAAAGCACCACCAACATTGGTATAAGACCCAACACCACTTGAGTTAAATATCGCTACAATAGAGTTCTCTAAATCTTGACGATAAAGTGAAGCGGTTAGATTTACTTTGTTTAGTTGGTATTGCAGGCCTAGCGTGATGGTACTTGCTTCTTCGGGTAGTAAGTTGCTGTTACCTTTAAAAGAGCCTCTATCGCCAAATAGCTCAAACAAGGTGGGTGTTCTAATACCGTTACTGAAGTTTAAAGACGTATTTATCTTGTCTCTTCCGTAGGTAATGCCAAGCTCTTGGGTAGAGTAGTGTGTGTTTTTAGTTAATTTTTGGCTATTAATTGTGTTTAATGCGCTATTTTCATTTTTTTCTTGTAGTCGATTACCTAATATATAGCTGCTGACAGGATAGTCATCACTTTTCCATTCAATACGTGCACCAAAATTTAGCTGTGTTTGTTCTGCTTTTATATCACAACTACTAATGCCATTACATTGTACTGTTTCACCATTTTGGGTGCTGAATGAACTGAAATCCTGCCAGCTAAGATCAACAAAGGGAGTGAAACTCAGTGTTGACCAGTTAATATTAGGTTTGATACTTATTTGTTGTTTCGTACTATTATAGTCACTGGTGTTTGTTCTATCTTCATTCGGACTCTCTAAATAAAGCTCATCTTTGTTTTCACCAGAATAATTAATTTCAATACCTTCAAAATTTACACCACTCAAGGCATTAATATCGGCCAACCAATAGTGTTGAATACTGTACCTTATTTGGTCACTATCTAAGGTTGAGCGATTTTCAGGTGAGTTATTCTGATAGTTAGCTAGCGCTTTTTCTTGTTTATTGTATTGCAAATTAAACCGTAACTGATGCTGATTTAGTTGTACATTGTCATTAACAAATAATGTTAATTTTTTAAAATCATTATTTCTTAGCGGTTCATCAATTGAGTCAGAAGGGTTATTAAAACTTTGAGGAACTAAATAGCTATAATCGTTATCGCTGACTAAGTAATTTCCCCCGAATGCGAAACTGTGTTTTTTAAATGCATTATTACTTAAAATATTGATTTCTTTATAACCAAATGAACCAATCGATAAAGCAATTTTCTTTTTGTTTTCACTTGGGTTATAAGTGTTTACTCTAATGACACCGCCAATTGGTGTTGAACCTGTTCCTAGTGCTTGGCTTTTACTAATCTCAATACTCTCAATTTGATCCGTCGGTATTTGGTTAAGATCAAAGCCACCAAATTGACTATCGTTGACGAGTTGCCCATCGATATACATTTGTACTTGTTTACCACTTGAACCCCGGATAGAAATAGAGACAGGGTTACCTAAACCGCTAATTTGTCTTATTTGTATACCATTGATATTCTTAAGAGCATCGGATAATGTTTGAGCAGAATTAATTAAATCTTCACGATGTAATACTTGATAATTGACACTATTGAATTCATGAGAATTGACGATTTCAATGGTTTCTATATCCGTTTCTACACTATCTATATTTGATTGTGCTCCATAACTTATTTTGGTAAAAAACAAGCAACAGCAGTAAAAACTAAGTGAAGGTATTGAGAGTAATTTATTCATAATTATTCGAACGCTTTATCTGAAATGTTGGCTTGGTAGAAGGCTCTGCTTTTATCTATATCGGCACAGAGTTTGGATAAGGCAGTTAAGCTTCTCATCGTCATACGATGCATTGAATCAGCATTTGGTTGAATTATTTGTTCGTTTTTAACGGCAGGTATAATTGGCCAGTCTTGCCAGTTAAAACCGACTTTAGCACTTTGATTTGCAGATAAAGGCTGAATAATTAATTGAATAGGTGCTTGCAATACTTTTTCTATATTTACTTGAGGGTAGGCTATATCAACTTGCTCAAATGGATTATTGGCTTGGCAAATATTCAAGAACTGTTGTGGCCAACTACCTTTCGCTATCGTGGTTAATGGCTTAGACCATAATTCGTAAAAAACCGTGATAGGCGGTTTATTTTGGTATTGAGCTTTTATCATGTTGAGTTGGTTAAGTAGTTTCTCGGCTTGAGCATTAGCTTTTTGTTCATGTCCTGTTAATTGACCAAACTCACGCATTTCTTTCGCAATATCTTCGAAATTATTCGGTTGAGAATAGATAATTTTAAAGCCGAGTTGCTCTAATCGAGTAATGTCATCACTTGGATTGCCACTTTTCCAAGCGATAATATAATCAGGCTGTAATGTGATGAACTTTTCAATTTGCAGGCGCAAGTAATTACCCACAATAGGGATTTCTTTTGCTTGCTCTGGGTAATCGGCAAACGTTGTTGTACCGATAATTTGTTCACCCGCACCTATATCATAAAGCATTTCTACAATATGAGGAGAAAGCGCAATAATACTCGGTTTATGTGTCGTTGCTGATGCAAGTGTATTTTCAGCAAGACTCGCAAAGCTAAGGCTAATTAAAGCTAATAGTATTATTTTTTTTACTATATTTTTCATCTATTACATTTACCTTTTTACTGAGAGTTAATCGTTACCAATCAATACCTTTTTGTGCTTTTATACCATTATCAAATGCATGTTTAATTGATTGCACTTCGCTCACTGTATCGGCTAAATCAATGATAGCGCGATGACAGCCTCTGCCAGTGATAATGGCATGCTGGTTTACGGGACGATTTTTTAATGCTTCAAGGACTTCATCTAACTCAATATATTTATAAGCAACCATGTAGGTTAATTCATCCATTAAAACAACATCGATACTCTCATCTTGTAATAACTTTTTATTTTTTAACCAAACTTGTTGTGCTGCGGCAATGTCTTGCGTTTTATCTTGTGTGTTCCAGGTAAAGCCAGTTCCCATGACCTCAAAACCAACGCCTGCATTTTCTAATAATGAACGTTCTCCACAAGCCCATGTACCTTTTATGTACTGAATAACTGCTGCTTTCAATCCATGTCCTACAGCACGAGCAACAGTACCAAAACCAGATGTTGATTTACCTTTGCCATTGCCAGTAATAACAATGATCAAACCTCGTTCTTCTTGAGCACTATCTATACGTTGATCAACTTTTTCCTTCACAGCTTGCATACGTTTTTTATGCTGTGCATTTTTTTGATCTAGGTTCTTTTCTGAATCGTTTGCTGAGTTATTATCTGTCATTTTATCTATCACTTTGCGTTTGTTTTATCGTTAAAATAAGCACTTAAGTAATTACTATTAATTAATGTTTCTTGTTTTAACCATAATAAATAAGAAAAATATACTGCCTAAAGCAGAGGTTATTATACCAATGGGAATTTCAGCGTTCGCTAATGCGGATCGGGCAATAATATCTACCCAAATTAAGAAAATCCCGCCAATTAAGGCACTACCAATGATAAGTTTTAATGTAGTGACTCCAAATACTTGACGCACAATATGTGGGATCATCAAACCAACAAATCCTATGCCGCCACAATAAGCGACAATGGTAGCTGTTAATGCGGCACAAAGAGCGAGCATGAGTAATCTTAGTTTATCTACATTAATACCTAAGCTTGCTGCACTTTCATCACCAAGTAAGAGCGCATCAATTTGACGATGTAAGGCGGTAATTATGACAATAGTGATGAGCAATACGGTGGCAATAACATAAAAATTAGCCATTTCAACACGCGCTAAACTACCCATAAGCCAAAAAATAACGCGATTAGTAGCATAGGGCTCACCAAAGAAAAGAATAAATTGCGTCACGGCAGCAAGCATGAATGAAACAGCGATACCGGTAAGTAATAATTGTTCCATTCGCTGTAATACTTTGGCAATAATAAGCACAATAATTATCGCTAATAAAGCACCCAAAAAGGCAGCAAGGGGAAGAGCAATAGCGAGTTGTTGGTCTAAACCAATGCTACTTAACGAAATATTAGCAATGGTTACGCCTAAGCCCGCGCCAGATACTATGCCAAATAAATAAGGATCTGCTAACGGGTTACGGGTCGTATTTTGTAAAATTGCACCAGCAATGGCTAATCCCATACCTGCCACTAAGCCCACCAATACTCTAGGTACTCTAACTTGCCAAATCACCATTTGGCTTATCTTGTCAGGACAGTTGCCGGCGATGCATTGAAAAATTTGGGTAGGACTTATATCAGCTGGGCCATAACTTAAACCTGCAATAGCAGAGAGTAGCGTTAAAATAATTAAGGTGATAACAATGAAATATGATCTACTCATGTGCATCACTTAAGTTGACTATTTGTTGCTCTGGTAATGAGAAAAACACACGAGGCTTATCTCTTAAATCATCTTTCACTATTGAACAAGGTAGCCTAAAAACTTTACTTAACTGGGCTTGTGTTAATACTTGCTCTGGTGTGCCATCAGCAATTAATTTACCTTGTTCTAATAATAGTAATCGTTGGCAATATTGACTGGCCAAATTCAGATCATGGACTGTCATAATTACCGTAATATTTAATTGGTTAACTAGGTTTAATACTTGGTGCTGATAATAAACATCAAGGTGATTGGTTGGTTCATCTAAAATAAGTATTTGTGCTTTTTGTACTAGCGCTCTAGCAATCAGAACACGTTGTTGCTCACCACCAGAAAGTTGACTATAAGGCATTTTTTCTGTGTTAGATAAACCAACCTTTTCTAACGCAAGCTTGATTTGTCGTTTGTCATGATCATTGTCGATGGCGAATAAACCTTTAAAAGGTAATAAGCCCATTCTGACAATATCTAACACTGTTAAAGAGAAAATAGCCTCTGCTTTTTGCGTTACATTAGCAAAGTTTTGGGCTAATTCTCTAGCAGAGTAACCACTAATTATTTTATTTTTTAGATGAACGGTGCCTGATAATACCGTGGTTTTATTGCTTTTTTGTTGATTGGTTATACAACGTAATAAACTTGTTTTACCAGCACCATTTGGGCCAATAATACCGATCACTTCACCCTTACTCACGTTAAAGGAGATATTATTAAGAATGGCTTTGTCATTTATTTGCCAATGAAGCTGGTGGATTTTCAGTTGTATTGACATAGTTTGTTGGTGTTTTCCCGCACGCAAAATTTTTGTGGTCTGTTAATTATATTAAAGGTTAAGTATCTGACTTATCATTTAATTATTACCAATAAATAATGAGAATAATTAATGAATTACAGTTGCGGGTACAGTGGAGGAATTCTTTATTAAAAGTAAAGGCACCTCATTCCCTAACCATTTGGAAGAGTTTACGCGGAGACTGCAAAATAAGCAAGCTATAGCGGTTTAGACGTCTAAATACAAAGTAAAAGAAAATAGGTAAAATTTTTACTTATCACTTACTTTTCATCTACACTGAAGACAGGTTTAATATTTTCAGGAGTAAACAATGAAAGGTAATAGTAAAGTTATTGCAAGTCTCAATGGTTTATTACATAACGAGCTTGCCTCGATCGATCAATATTTTATCCACTCTCGCATGTATCAAGATTGGGGCTTAGATAAATTATTTGACCAATTAGAGCATGAAATGCAAGAAGAGCTTACCCATGCTGATGCGTTAATAAAGCGAATATTATTTCTTGAAGGAGTACCCAACTTAGCAGATCGTCGTGATTTACTTATTGGTAATGATGTTAGTTCAATGTTAAAAAATGATCTGATCTTAGAGATGGAAGTTGTTGCTGGGCTTAAAGAAAGTATTAAACTATGTGAAGCTGAAGGAGATTATCAAAGTCGAATTATGTTAGAAAAACTCTTGGAAGATACCGAGGAAGACCATGTTTATTGGCTTGAAAGACAAATAGGGCTAATTGATAAAGTTGGATTAAATAATTACATTCAATCACATATGGGTAACCACTTAGGTGGATAAACTAACAAGAGGGTTTTATTATGAAAGGGGATAAAGGTATTATTGCTTTGTTAAACAAAGCACTTGCGGTTGAGTTAATTGCAATCAATCAGTATTTTTTACATGCCAGAATGTATAAAAATTGGGGATTAGAAAAGCTAAACAAAGCAGATTATAAAATATCAATTGAAAAAATGAAGCAGGCGGATTCGTTAATTGAACGCATTTTGTTTTTAGAAGGTTTACCTAATCTACAAGATTTAGGTCGATTACATATTGGTGAAGAAACGGCTGAAATTCTTCAAGCGAATATCGCGTTAGAGCATAGATCTCGTTCAGCATTACAAGCGTTAATTGAATCATGTGAGCAAGAGCAAGATTATATTAGTAGAGATTGTGCTGAAAGCTTATTAGCAAATGTAGAAGCGCAAATTGACTGGATTGAAGAGCAGCAGTATTTAATTACTAATGTAGGATTAGAAAACTATCTACAGTCAATGATGAGTTAAGCGACACAAGGCTCAGCTTCTGCAATTTTTATTAGCTTATTATTAAGAATGCTTTTACTGCATTGACAACATTTTCCACACTGTGAACCAATTTTTAATTCACTTGTTAATTGTTTCATGGTGTGAGCACCGTTGTCCACAGCCGCTTCAATTTGGGTGTCAGTCACGCCAAGACACAAACAAACATACATAAGTAATACCAAAAATACTTTAATTAAAATCGATGTTGATATAGTAATACAAACAAGAGTGATTATCAATAAGGTTTGTGGTTTTTATTTAGTATTATGTTTTATATTCCATAAAAAAAAGCAGCTAAAGCTGCTTTTTTTATCTAAACGTATTAAATTTGAATTACCAAATTTTAACGCGTTTTTCTGGAGCTATGTACATTGCATCGCCTTCTTTCACATCAAATGCTTCATAGAATTCATTCATGTTTGAAAGTGAACCTAAAGCACGAAACTCTCCAGGAGAATGAGGGTCTGTTGCTACGCGGTTACGCATTGATTTTTCAACAATTTTAGAACGCCAAATTTGAGCATAACCCATAAAGAATCGTTGATCACCCGTTAAGCCATCAATTACTGGTGCTTCTTTACCATTTAATGACGCTTTATACGCTTTATAAGCAATAGTTACACCTGATAAATCACCAATGTTTTCGCCTAGGGTTAACTCACCATTCACGTTTAAATCATCAAATACTTGATAGTTTGCATATTGATCAACTAAGGCTTTAGTACGAGCAGAAAATTCTTTAAGATCTTGTTCTGTCCACCAATTACGTAAGTTTCCTTTAGCATCATACTTACTACCTTGATCATCAAACCCATGACCCATTTCATGACCAATCACTGCGCCAATACCACCGTAGTTTACTGCATCATCAGCTTTCATATTAAAGAATGGTGCTTGTAAAATAGCGGCAGGGAAAACAATTTCGTTAGCCGGCGGATTATAATAAGCATTAACTGTTTGTGGTGTCATATGCCATTCCCATTTATGGATTGGACCACCAAGCTTAGCAATTTCTTTATTACTTGATATTTTACGTGAACGAATAACATTACCCACTAAGTCATCAGATTTAATGTTTAAAGTAGAGTAATCTTCCCATTGATCAGGATAGCCAATTTTAGGAGTGAAGGCCGCTAATTTAACATGAGCTGCTTTTTTAGTGTCTGCAGACATCCACGTTAGATCGTCAATACTTGTACCATAAGCGTTACGTAAGTTTTCTACTAATTCACTCATGCGTGATTTAGCTTCAGGTGTAAAATGACGAGTTACATACACTTTGCCAATAACTTCACCTAAATTACCATTTACAACACTTACGCCACGTTTCCACTGTGGACGTTGCTCTTCTCTGCCACTTAGTTGCTTAGAGAAAAAGTCAAAATTTTCATTGTCTAAATCAGCAGTTAAATAACTTGAAAAAGCACTTAATGTATTAAATGTTAAGTATTGCTTCCAAACGTCTAGAGATGTTTGCTCAAATACTTTACCAAAACCTTCAATGAAGTCAGGTTGGTTAATAATAATATCTTTTTGTGACGCAACACCTTCAGCAGCTAAAAATGCTTGCCAATTAAACTTATTGGTAAGGCTATCTAAGTTGTTTGTTGCCAATTTATTATATGTTTTGTCACTGTCACGACTTTGTACGCGGGTCCAGTGATATTCAGCTAGGCTAGTTTCTAAACCCATAATGTTTTTAGCAGCATCTTTTCCATTGCTAATACCTGCTAAGTTATACATATTTTCAATGTGCGTAATATAGCCACTACGTAATTTTACAAAGCGTTCAGCATCATTAAAGTAGTAATCTTTATCGGGTAAATTTAAACCATTTTGCCAAATATGAATGGCGTAACTTGCAGAATCTTTAGCATCAATACTAATGTATAATGCTAAAGGATTATTAATACCTGTAGATGAGTAGGTGCCAAAGAACTTAGCTAAATCATCTTTATTTTTAATATTGTTAATCGCAGACAATATTGATTGAATAGGCGCGATACCGTCAGCATTACGTTTTTCGCTATCCATATAAGAACGGAATAAATCGGCAACTTTTTGCTCATCTGAACCCATTTTTAAGTCATTAGTTGCAGCAAGCTCTTCAATAATAGCTTTTACATCTTCATCTGCTTTATCACGTAAATCATAAAATGAACCAATTGCAGTCTTATCGCCAGGAATTGTGTGACTTTTCATCCAGCCGCCATTGATATAGCGGTAAAAGTTATCTTGTGGACGAACACTTGTGTCCATGTTTTTTTGTTCAATACCAGAAGCTAAGGCTGTTTTTTGTGGAGCTTCCATACTTTTTTGTACTTCAGATTGACTTGTGTTGCTGTTACTACAGCCACTAAGTATCAGTAAAGAAGTACAAACTGCGCCAGTTATAATTGCTTTCATTTATTAATTCTCATTTATGTTTTTAATATTCATGCTATTCAATTTATATGTAAAGTGGAAAATGGATCATTGAAAAACATGGCTAACGAATACTACGAAAGAATTCGTTTAAACTCCAGTTCAGAACACATCTATTTACATTTTAAATTTAAGCTAAGTTTATAACCAATTTATATAATTTATGCTAGTGATGTTAGGGGGATTGGTGGACTTTATAGGATAGAATGCGAGTTTATTCTTTTTTAGAGGTAAGTAACTCGACTGCACATTGGCACATTTCATCTATTTGGCTATCATCACCATAAATACCGTCAATAACGAGTTGTGCTATACCGTGTAAGGTTGCCCATGCGACCTGTGCTAGGCGTAATGAATTATGCGATTTTGGTAATATGCCTTTTTCTTGCCAAAGTTGTGTCATTTCTACCTGATATTGAAAGCTAGGGTAAGCAACATCAATCAACTTTTGTGTGCCTTTGGATTTATTACTTCCTTCTGTTTCTTTAGCTTTTTCTGTTTTTTTCCATAATGTACTGCCAAACATTAATCGGTAAATTGCCGAATTTTGTGTGGCAAATCGTACATAAAAATGAACAAATGCATGATATTTTTCTTGGTCGGTTAATGTATTATTGTTAAATATTTCCTCTGCTTGTGCTTTCCAGCTTATAAAACCCTGAGCGGCAATCGCTGAAAGTAAATCATTTTTATCTTTAAAGTGATGATATGCAGCGGTTCGTGATACGCCAATTCGCTCAGCAAGTTTTCTTAATGATAAGGTCTCTATACCATCTTCTGAAATCATAGCTGTTGCGGTAGCAAGTAAACTACTCTGTAAATCACCATGATGATAAGTTGAATTTTTAGTATTAATATTTAGATCAGTTGCTGTCATTATTATTTAAATTTCTATTGTGTTGTCTATAAAATTTAGCCGCTAAAGTGTTTTTCTATGGGGGATGGCGACATTTGAAAAAATAATCCCCGCAACTAAAGACATAAAAATAAGAAACGTTTGAGAGCCTAAGTCAGCCACATCTAGCATTTGTTTTCCAGAAACTAAGCTGTTGAGTCCAATATAAACTTTACTACCAGGTACTAAAACAACAAGCCCTAATAAACGTACAATAGAGGAGGGTAAATTCATAATCCGAGAAAATAAATTACTATAAATTCCTAACGCAAAAGCTCCAACAAAAGCCCCTAAAGCTACTCCTAAATAGCTAGTAGCCCAAATACTTACACCAAAAGAAATGTAACCCGCAATCATGCCCCATGGCGCATCTTTTAATCGTACTTTAAATAAAATAACCAATGAAATAGTCAGTGTCGTGACGGCCAACCATGAAGTCCAAACGGGCATAGTTTCAGGAGGTATAAAAGTCACTTCTCCCCACATTAAATTACCTAAAGCCATACCTAAAACCGCACCAAAATACAGCTTGAACAGTACCATAGCACCGTCCATGATACGCGCTGTACCTGACATTAAGTGTCTTGCCGCTAGTTCAGATAAGCCTACCGTTAAAGAAAGCCCTGGGATAAAAGAGATAATACTTGAAAGAATAACCATGGGTATATTAATACTAGGGTCAAATATTGAAATTAAAGAAGCTAACAATGAGGTTGTTAATGCTGCCATTGGCTCTAACATTTCGGTTACGCGACGCGAGCGTTCAGCCCACATAACAAAGGAGAAAACAATAAAACCTAAAATGGTTGACCAAAAAACATCATGCCAACTGGTATGCATTAACATTGCAAAGGCACCACTTGAAGCACCAAAAGCAAGGAATGTTAATAGAAAACCATATGGTGGGGATTTTGAATTAACTTCTTTTAACCGTTCTATCGCTTCATCTAATGTTCTTTCGCCACTAGTTAATTCGTCTACTAATTCATCTATACGTGCTAAAGACCCCAGATCTATCTCGCCAGGCGCTACACGAACTAAGTGATTGTATTGATGTTCATCTTCTTCATCAGACAATATAAAGGTTAATGCGGTAGGGGTAACCATAAATGATGCGCGAATATCTAAAAAATGCGCAATGGAAAGTAAATTATCTTCTAAGCGATATGCCGTAGAGCCTAACTTGTGAAGAGCCTTCCCAAGTTGGATGATAAATCGACGTTTTTGATAAAAATCATCTGCAGGAGTCATATAATTAGAATAATAAAGGTAAATAAAGCTTATGTGCTATGTTAATGTATTTTTAGTAATTAGCAATTGTAAAATTTGAAGGATATCTATGACTTTATTGATTATTCTAGCCTGTGTTTTCGGTGTGGTTGCGCTTATGGTTGTTCTAGGAGAAAGGTTTGGCAAGCCAATGAGTAATGAACAACAAGCCAAGTTTAGTAAATTAAGTTGGGTACTCGTTTTTATGATTTTAGTTGGCGCTATTATCAAAGAGATGCTTTAGCTATTATGTAAGTTTTATAAAGACGAGAGAATTAATATTCCTCGTCTTTATAAAATTAAAGGCGACTATCAACAATAATAATTAAAAACTAAATTATTATTGTTGCCATGCTGTAAATAAAGCCTTTGCTTTATCTTTTTCCGCAAAAGGTTTATCACTTGATAAGCTCTCTTTTAAATAAACTAAAGCTTCTTTTCTTCTGTCTAATTTATCTAACGTTAATGCTAAATGATATTTAATTTCAGCATTATTATAATCCAGTGTATTAGCCTGTCTAAGTAAAGATAAAGCCTTATTATTATTACCTAAAGCCAGCTCAACTAATGCGTTAGTATCTATAATATTTACATTATCTGGCGATATTTTAAATGCTCGTTGAGCTAAGTCATGCGCCTTTTCTATATTATTGAATGTTAAATTGGCCATTGCTGCATTATTTAATAAAGCGATATTTTTAGGGTTATTGGCTAAGTGTTTATCATAAAGCGCTATTGATTTATCTAACTGACCACTACGTTTATAGTTGTCGGCAAGCGCTAGGGTTATTTCAAGATCGTTTGGGTTATTGCTGAGCCATAACGTAAGTAAGGTATCAATATCAGCGTACATTTTCTGTGATGCATACAAAGAGTATAAACCTAATAAAGCAGGTTTATTAGCTTGTGCTTGATATGATTTTTGATAAAAACTGAGGGCTTTCTCATTATCGTTCTTCATATAAATAGACCCCTTAAATTGATCAATTAAATAAGCGGGGAATAATTGATGATCCAATTTATTAACAAGTTCAAGCGCAGTGTTTTTTTCATTATCTTGGTTATATAGCTGTATGAGAAGTTGGTAAGCAGCAATGTAACTTTTATCAAGGAAAATAGCATTTTTTAAGCTTCGTTTAGCTAATGCTTTGTTACCTAAATAGGTGTATATTTGAGCTTGTTTAAATAACACAGGAGGCTTGTTTTGCGTATGCTTTAACGCTAAATCAATTTCACTCATCGCTTTATCATGCTGCCTATTTTGAATATATAAATTAGACGCTAATAAATGTATGCTGCTATTATCATTATGTGTATTTAAATAATTGTTCACAATATCGAGGGCTTTGGTTAACTCTTTATTTCTCTCAAAGTGGTTTACTATTTTTTCAAGGGCGATGACATTATCTTGATTCTGAGACAGCGCCTTTTGATACCAAACCAAAGCTTCCTTAATATTTTTAGCGTAATAGTAGATATCCCCTAATTCGACCATTAAATCACTGTTATTGTTTTTGACTAATTGAGCTTTTATACGTTCAACGGCAATATCAACATCACCTTGTAGTGCGTCAATTCTAGCTAAGTGAATGACTGCCTGATTATTATCATTATCTAGCGCGTAAGCTTCTTCTAGAAACCGTTTAGCTTGAGGTAAATATCCTGATAAACCTAATAAGGTTGCGTGAATTTGATTAACACTAGAATTATTAGGGTAGTTTTTTATTAATACAGCGCTGATATTTAAACCGGCTTGAAGTTGATTGCTTTCTTGATAGGCTCTCGCTAACAAAAGTAATAATTCAAAATTTAAATCATTGTTAGTTTCATTACGAATTGTTGAATCTTCTTCAAGTACTTCACTTAATACGGTCACTATTTTTGTGTAATCACCTTTTAGCAGTAATAACTTTGCTAAATCTATACGTGGTTGTAATTCATTAGGAAACGCAGCCATCACTTTATCAAAATAAAACTCTGCTTCGCTTATATTCCCCGTCATTAAGTTAGTTTGGCCGAGCAATGCCCATGTTTCGCTATCTTTATCATCATTTAAATAAGCTTTCATGAGGTACTTACGAGCAACATAGCTATTATTTAAGGCAAGTTCGGTACGTGCAATAAGTTTTAATGCCTGGGTATCACTGGGGTTGATTTTATTATATTTAATAAAAGCCTTTTGAGCTGCTTCCATGGCATTGTTTTGAAAGCTTATTAATCCTTTTAAAAAGTAATAGATAGGCTGTTCATCCATCACTTCCTCAGGAATAGCAGTCATAACAGTATCTAAACGTTTTTTTATTTCTATCGTTAATTGTGATTGCTCACTCGCTTGAGCCGATAATAACTTAATATAATTCGCAATAGGTTCATTAGGGAGAACCTCGACAATTTTATCAATATCGGATATTGCTAAGTCATGTTTTTGCATATCCATTAACAAAGTAGCTCGAACTAATAAGGCTGAATAATTATTGGGTTCATACGTTAACAACTGTGTTATGTACTCTAAAGCTAATTTACCCTTTTTAAGTTGCTTATAAGTAATTGCTCCCATTAATAGTGCTTGGATATTATTTGGGTCAATTGTTAATGTATGATCAATTAATTCAATTGCTTCATCAAAGTTAAGCTCCTTTAAAGCAACTTTAGTTTTGCCAATAAAAGCTTCTGTATTATAAGGACTTAATTTTAGCGCTTTGTTAAACTTAGTTCGTGCTTCTTCAAGTTGGTTGTCACCCGTTAACGCAAAACCATGAAAGGTTAGCATTGTACTTTGGTAAGTATCACTGGTTTGTAGTTCTATTGGTAAACTTAATACCTGATCAAATTTATTTTGTAGCAAATAAGCCTTAGCGTATAAAGGTGCCAATAAACGAATAGCTGCCCCTTCTTTTTTAGAGAAATTAAGTTCTATCTCGGCTAAAGATCCTTTACCTTGAGCTAATAAATTTTCAGCCATTAGCACACGAGAAGGTAAATGTGTGTTATCAACTGATAATATATTTTTAAGGTGAATAATTGATGTTGAATAATTACCATCATGAAAGCTTGTTAATGCATCTTCATACACTTTTGGGTCGACGTTAGCGTGACTAAGTGGGGAAAGAAGTGCACTGACTACAATGACTAATGAGGTTCGTTTATATAATAAAATAACGTTACGTTTTATTAACTTCACAGGTTTTAATATTAGCAGTTTTAATGAGGTCAAAATATTTCCTTTATTTTTAAATGTATTCACAGTTATTTAATATCTAAAGCGAAGCTAAGATCTAAAACGGAGCTAAAAAGCTCCGTTTATTATCTAACGAGTTAACATCAAAAATCAAACGTTTAACTTTTTACGTTGATAAACCAAACCAGCTATTGCGAGCAGTATAAGTACTATTGAACTAGGCTCAGGTACTTGAGTTACCGGTTTTGCAGCAGAAGGAGCTGAAGGGATTGTCACATCAACATTAGTCGCTAAATGTATTTCTGCATTAGTGATTAATGATAAAACACCTACAGCACCGTCAATATTCCCACCTGTTTGAGTAACTGTTGCATAAGGGGCTAATAAAGCACCAACAAAATTTTGAGCGTTTAATGTAATTACTTCAGCTTCATAGAAATTCCAAATGATTTTAGAGCCAAATTTACTCTTCTCAAAATTCATATTCGAATTATTTAACATTGATACATCATTTCCAGGTACGTTAATGACAATATAAGCAAGATCATCTGCATTGTCTCCCGTCATACTTAGACTCAGATTGTTTAAATCAAATATATTCGTAGAGCCATCTAATGTAAATACTGCAATATCATTGTCAGTATTCAATCCTTTATCAATTGCAAATGTTTTGTTATTTCCATTTGTCTCTATTTTACTATTAGCGGCTAGCGAAGAAAAATATGCAGAAGAGTTTTCTAATTGAGCTTTGTAATCTGCTTTAATTGCATCTAAACCTGTTGTTAACTTAACGTTATCGATATTTGAATCTATTACTGTACTATTAATGAGCACTTGATTAGAATTTATTGCTGCCGTTACGATGTTGTTTTCCGAGCTTAATACGGTATCATGTACATAGACACCAACTTGTGCGTTTATTGAACCCGCAACAGTTAATGCAGTAATATCTGAACGTGAATTTTGGTCTAGTCTTTGACCGAAGTCACTTTTTTGACCTATATAGTTACCACCTACAAAAGTCTTACCGTCAACATGCGTTCCCCCTAGACCGACAAAGTTTTCAATAGTGACCACATTATATTCATTCAGTATAAAATCACTCGCGTTTGTAGTTACAGAAGCAAAGAGGAATAAACCTGAAAGTATAGAAATAATTTTTTTCATAACAACCTACTTTTCATATAAAACGTAATTAATAAAATAATAATTACCTTAGAACTAACATATATCTAAATCTAAGAACTAGAGCTAGATAAAATAATTTACTATAACAAGGTTAAGCATGAATCATGCCGTGATGTAAAAGTCCTATTTTATTAGGGGGATAAGTGTATTTCCTAGACATCATTTTGTTTTCTTGTAAATATAACTGACAGTGATAACGTAAATGTTATCCACTTATATTACCATTATAAGCTTAGTATAGCTTAATAGGAAATATATGTAGATTAATGCGTTATTTCTTAATGTAAGGCTCTATTTTGTTTAAATAAGGAATCAGTCGAGATTTTAGCGATAAGTTAACTAGGTAAGCTTTCCGCTTTTTCACCATTAAAAACCAATCCATGTTGTTGAGTGTGCAAGTAAAAATCGCTTGCCGCCATTGGTCTAGCAAAATAATAACCTTGAAACTCTTCTGAACCCATATCAGCCAGTGAGCTAATATATTCTTTTTCTTCGACACCTTCAGATACGCATTTTATATTAAGTGCCCGACACATAACATGAACCGCTTTGACTAAATTATAGTGTCGTTTTGACGTCGTAATCATATTCGTTAATGATCTGTCTAATTTTAATTTATTGATTGGATAATCAGCTAATCGCGCTATATTTGAATACCCAGTACCAAAATCATCGATAGATATTATAAATCCCCAAGATTGAAGGCTTTGGATAATTTTAAGGGCGTCAGTATTATTTTCTTCTAATGCCGTTTCTGTTATTTCTAATTCAATTTGATGGGGTTTAACATTAAAATCGGCTAAATAGCGCATTAAATTTGAGACAAAATCTTTTTGGTTAAAATCAAAAGGCGATAAGTTAATTGCAATTGGCACAACATCGAATCCACTTTGATTCCATTGCTGTATTTGAGCGCATACTTTTTGAATGATTAGATTAGTTAACGGGCAAATTAATCTATACTCTTCTGCGATAGGAATAAAAGTATCAGGTGGCACAACACCAAGTATCGGGCTATTCCATCTAGCAAGTGCCTCTAAACCAATACAAAGACCCTCTTTGGTTACTTTGGGTTGGTAATGCACATCAAGTGCTGCTGACTGAATAGCTTCATCGAGCAACATTGATATTTCATGCTTTTTCAAAAAAAGTTGAGAATTTTCTTGATTGTAATAGCTGAAAACATTGATATTATCTGCGTTCTTTAACGCTTCTTGCGCGTTCGCAATGACTTTAGCACTAGCGTTGCTCTCTTGAGAAAATTGAGCAATACCAAATAAATAAGATTGGATAAACTTGCTATTAAATAAGGTGTATTCTTCATCTAATGTTTTCTTTATACGCGACAGTAATTTTTCTAATTCTTCAACATTTGGCATATTAATTAAAAAAACAAGTTTACCTAATCCTGCATCTGAGCATAATAGGATTTCTTTAATATTATCTTTAATGCGCTTATAAGCGGTAATGGTAAGCGATTGAAAATCGGACTCGCCAAACTTTAAATTTAAATAATCGTTATTAGTACTTTGAATGACAATAATATAAAAACCTTCCGGATTTTTAATAATCAAACTTTCACATTGGCGTTCAAACCAATCTTTATTTGGTAAATTTGTTTGTGAATCGGTATAACGTAAACGCTTATATTTTTCTTCTATTGAGATTAAGTTTTTCTTTATTTTTTGTTCTTGTGTGCAATCTGAAAATTCATATACCGTGTAGGTTGAATTGACTACATTTTGTTTAGTGACTCTATGATATGAATCTTTAATCTGAATTAATTGCTCTTTGTCATTGTTTTCGTTAGTTGTTAATTTAGGTAATAGGGTGGATAGATTTTTATTTGTATCTTGGGTGTTTGGCTCTAAATTAAACAAAATTCTGGCTTGTTCATTAAGATCTATAATCTCGCCTTTTTCACTAAGAATGACCTTAGGCTTATAATAATGAGAAAAGAAGGTCCTATAAAGTTCATTTTTGGCGGTTAAGTGAGTGTTAGAATCTTGAATCGATTGATTTAAACGTTTAGCTGCAACGCTTGTACGGGCAACAGCAAGCGGTATACAAATATTATAAAAGGCGAAAATCACCCCCATTATATACCAGTTTGTATTGGGTAATTGCTCAGGCGGGTTAAAGAGTACTGACAAATCAACATTGTAAATAATCATGAAAAAAGGCGCTAAATTTAACACCGCATAACATATTGCAGATCGGTACCCCAATAATATAAGTGCAATAGTAGGGCAAGCAAACATATACATCGAACCTACTTTGGCAAGCTCAAGATCCGTGATAAATAAATTTATTGCTAAACTCGCTAATACCGTCGTAATCAAAAAAAAGTGTGCACAGAATGTATAATATTTATGGCTAGCGATTAATAACGTAATGACAATTGAGAAGAATGAAACAGAGAGGAGAATGATATGTATTAAACTGAGTTGTACGGCTGGGCCGAAGGTATGGCATACAACTGCCAAACAAACCAACATAACGGTAGATAAAATAATTCTAAGAGCGCTTATTCGCCAATTAGGTATTTTATTGTTTGTATCATTATTATCAGTTAATAAAAAAAAATTAAGAATACTCGATTTATATTGCAACAACACTTAATTCCACCTACGTCCATGATATAAATACTCAATTATTATAGTACCTTAATGAAAGTTTAATCATATTTCTAGTTTTAAATATTAATTAAGGTAGGCAGGGCTACTAGGTAGGCATATTTTTTTTTGAGAGTGTATCTTTTTTAAATTGCTGTTTTGCTAATTTATGTGTCAAAAGACTACCACAAGGTGCCTCTGTTATTATGATATCAAACTCTATCAACTGCATATTTATCAATACTGGATAAGATCATAAACTCTACATCACAAGCAATTTTTCGTGTTCCTGCTTGATCCGTAAAGTAAAGCCGACCTGTACTACATTAAGTGACTAACAGCGATGTTATGGTGATTATAAAACGACTTAAATTCAGATTACAAATGCCACTATTACTGCTGTTACCCCTAAAACACTATATTCAGGCATACCGCTAGGTAGTTTAGACATAAGTAAGAAACAAACAAAAGCTATAGCAAATAATATAGCGCTGCCAATAAATACCCCGATTAATTCATGTCCCATAATTAACCCCACAATAGCCAAAGGAATACTAAACAATAATGCTGAAAAGTAAGGTTCTTTTTTCACTAAATATAATTTATATGAGAGAGCTAACATTAATAGTTTGATAATAAAAAAGAGCATGGATGTACCTTATAATAAATAATGATGATAGAAAGCCAAACCAATAACTATATCAGTAAATTATTGGCTAAGAGTGCTTGTTAAAAATAATCAATGTCGGCGTTGCTCTCAATCTTAATAGTCAGCTATTACTCAATTGATCGTCATGCCCTGATTTATTTTCCTATACATAATAAGAACGTCAACTGAATGAAAATATTATGGAAGTTAATGAACCTTGCTTAAAGTAAGCGAAACAGAAGAAGATAACAATTATTACTTGGTACAACAAGTGACGTGCAACTAGATAATTTTTTTGCTGTAGAGTCTTTTTTGAAAAAAAAGCCCCTTAATCATTATAATTAAGGGGCTTTGTTAGTTTTACTTAGTTGGTTTAGTTGTCACCGACTTTTTATTAACCGTTACTAACATCTTCAAACTCAGCATCAATGATGTCTTCATTTTTAGCGCTGTCATTAGCCGCAGCTTCTTGATACTGCTCGCCTTGTGGTTGCGACTGTTGTTGCGTTTGTGCTGCTTGCATCATATTACTGTAAGCGTCTTGTAATGCTTTTTGGCGCATTTCAATCGCTGCTTTATCATTACCATTAACTGACATTTTCAATTGTTCAATTAATGATTTAAGCTCAGCCTGTTGCTCTTGTGCCAACGATGTCATTGACGTTTCTACCGTATGAATCAATTGATCGGCTTGGTTACGTTGCTCAACTAGTTCGCGCTTTTGCTTATCTTCCGTTGCGTGTTGCTCAGCATCGTCAACCATGCGGTTAATTTCATCTTCCGTTAAACCACTTGATGCGGTAATTTTAATGCTTTGCTCTTTCCCTGTTGCTCTGTCTTTAGCAGACACATTTAAAATACCATCAGCATCAATATCAAATGTTACTTCAACTTGTACCGAACCGCGTGGACCTTGAGCTATATCGCTTAAGTTAAATTGTCCTAGCGACTTATTATCTGTCGCCATTTCACGCTGTCCTTGTAATACATGTACCGTTACCGCAGCTTGGTTGTCTTCAGCAGTAGAAAATGTTTCAGAAGCCCGTGTTGGTATCGTGGTGTTTTTATCAATGAGTTTAGTCATTACACCACCCAAGGTTTCTATACCTAGTGATAATGGCGTTACATCCAGTAATAACACATCACCCACTGTTCCAGATAACACTCCGCCTTGAATTGCTGCACCCATGGCAACTGCTTCATCCGGGTTTACATCTTTACGTGGTTCTCTACCAAAGAAAGCTTGAACGGCTTCCTGTACTTTTGGCATACGTGTTTGACCACCAACCAATATAACTTCACTAATATCAGCTTTACTTACACCGGCATCTTTCAATGCTTGCTCACATGGAGCAATGGTACTTTTTACCAAATCATCCACTAATGACTCTAGTTTGGCACGAGTAACTTGCACATTTAAATGTTTAGGGCCACTAGCATCAGCAGTGACATAAGGTAAGTTTACGTCGGTTTTTAATGCAGACGACAACTCTATTTTCGCTTTTTCAGCTGCTTCTTTAATACGTTGTAACGCTAAAGAGTCATTATGAATATCAATGCCAGTGTCTTTTTTGAATTCATCAGCAAGATAATTAATTAGGCGTAAATCAAAATCTTCACCACCTAAAAAGGTATTACCATTGGTTGCTAACACTTCAAATTGTTTCTCGCCATCCACATTGCTTATTTCAATGATTGAAATATCAAAAGTACCACCACCTAAATCGTAAACCACGATGTTTTGATCGGTTTTACTTTTTTTATCCACACCATAAGCTAAGGCCGCTGCTGTCGGTTCATTAATAATACGTTTAACGTCAAGTCCTGCAATTTTACCCGCGTCTTTTGTCGCTTGGCGTTGCGAGTCATTAAAGTAGGCCGGTACAGTAATAACTGCTTCAGTGACTGTTTCACCTAAATAAGCTTCAGCATCTTTTTTCAATTTACGTAAAAGTTGAGCAGAGACTTCTTGTGGCGACATAGATTTACCATTTACTTCAACCCAGGCATCACCGTTATCTGCTTTTACAATTTTATAAGGTGCTAGCTTAATATCTTTTTGCACTTCTTTGTCATCAAATTTACGACCAATTAATCGCTTAATAGCAAATAATGTGTTCTCAGAGTTTGTCACTGATTGTCTTTTTGCTGGTTGGCCTGCTAATGTTTCATTGTTTGCATACGCTACAATTGAGGGTGTAGTTCGACTACCTTCTGCATTTTCAATAATTTTGGCAACACCACCTTCCATAACTGATACACATGAGTTTGTTGTACCTAAATCTATACCTATAATCTTAGTCATAATAACCACCTATATTTAAAAAGGGTTTAATCAAAAAGGTCTTATGCTTTATGGTATGTCCAGTTAGCAGTTAGACCACTTAAACAACCTTGGCTGTTTGTTAGTGGAGCTATAATACGCAACTGAGGTAAATGCTACTGTCACAAAAGTGACAGTAGTGATGATTTTTATGAAGAGTCATGAAAAGTGAATATTTAGATGTATCAGAATAATACAAGTTGTAGTTTTAAGCTGACACAGAATTTTGAACGCTCTCATTTATTATCACTCACTCTCTGAGTTTATTTCACCTGATGTGAATGCTATTTTCTTAAATAACTCTAATCTTTTAATGCCTTTTACCATAGTGCTGATAGGATCATTATTTTTTATCTGTGTATTATACCAAGCCTTAGCTTGAACCGTATGATTAGGAACACAAGAAACAGCCAATTGTAGTTGTTCAGGAGTAATGGACGAGGTATGTTTTATATTCGGTATTATATAATTGAAGCAATTTTGAAAACCACCCAAAAAGTTATCTTGATTTCTTTGATGCCGTTCAGCTGTATCTGATAACACTATAGCATGAATTAAACTGTATTCAGAAAGAAGCCCTTCATCCTCTATTTTAATTCTATAATCATCCATCCATTCGTGAGCTTACGGCAGCGTAGCGTGACATCACGATTTTTTCAGGTACAGCTTGACCTAGGCGGTAAAGCCTAAATCATCGTGTTTGGTTTTTTTAGGTGATTGAATTTTTAGCGAGATAATTCCAGGGTAAATAATCTTCAGGGGTCTTTTTTACCTGCTCTTTTTCTCGTTGTAAGGTGGTGAAGTAGTCAAAGACATTAATACCCGCCTCACTTGCCGTCGCGATGACCGAGGTAATGACATCCCCAATCGTTGCCCCCAGTAAGGTTTTGTGGAACATCGCGTTTTTTCTGTCTCTCACCACAATTTTGAGCATCGCTTCAATACGATTATTGTCGATTTTTACTCCTTCAGTGCTGCAAAAGTAACTCAGTCCGACATAATGTTTGATAAAGTAGCGAATAGCTTTGCCTAGGCCACTGTTTTCTTCAACGGTTTCATTGGCTAAATGCGTTTCTCCCCACAATTTTATGGCTTCCATGATGGGCGCTGAATGCGTTTGATGATAGGCCAGTCTTGCGCTCGGGGTTAACTTTTCTTCTTTCGTATAGTCATCATTGACCCATATTTCACCATAGCGTTTGAGGACATGCTCGACCTCAATTGGAAAGTGATTGATAACATCTACAAATTGTCGTCTTGCGTGGCTATTACACAGTGACGTTATCGCCTCACGTACCGTCGGCCGATTGCTCGCTAGCGCATCACTCATGATGAGTGGTTTGGTGCATGATTGACTGCGCTTGTGCAAAATACTGTCAATGAATTCTCCCGCGTGCCCGATGTTAGTCTCAAATAAAACAATATGACGGTTATCAGCCAGCGTTGCGATAACACCTGAGGTATAAACGCCCGTACGTGTGATGACTTTCTCACTGTTGCGTGCTTTCTTTATCACCGATTTCGCATCAAGAATACGGTTAGTTGTGTCATCTAAATAGTAGTGTTTACCATCAGCCGCTAAATTGAAGAGCAATTGGTACACGGGATAAATAGCATTACAAACAAGCTCTACTTGGTCAAAAACCGTTGACGCGGTGATTTTTACCCCCAGTAATTTTTGAATACTGCTTTGACGATAAAAAGGCAGTCCAGCAAAGTATTTATAAATCGCCATTAAAGAACGTGCTGAATAACCATATTTTTGAGTACTTAAGCCATCGGTTAAGACATCGTCCGGCAGTGGTGCGGTAAAATAAGCACCGCAGGTATTACAACGAAGACGCTCCATGACATGCTGCTCAGGTTTGAAAGGACTTTGTCCGGTGATACGTAGCAAGCTACCTGGCTCGGTTTTATAAACCTTACCGGTTAAGCACTCAACACAGGTATCGCCTTTATTTACGTCAACTAGTCCATGAACGATAATCGTGGGTTTAACCGGGGTGAAACCTTCACCATTATCGTTGCTACGCTTTTTATTTTTCTTGCCCGATGACGCTTTAGTTTGCTTAAGCACCGAGCCTAGTTTTTCAGATGATTTTTCAATACCTAACAATTTTCGCAGTTTATGCACGGTAACATCATGATTCGCTAAGCGGGTTTGCGTGGTGGCTAAGGTCAATAACGCATCAAGTAATAACTGATAATCCTCTGGGCTTAAGGCCAGATTGTTTTCTTTGGCCTCGTTCACGCGCTCTATCAGCGCTTCAAGGGCTTTGCCATCAATGTCGGTAAAAGGTTTGCTCACGGTACGTCCAGAGTTTTAGTGTTTGGTACAGGTTTATTTTGCAGGCATTATGATCCGATAAAAGTAAAAATCAAGTGTTTATCTCAATGATTTTACTCAGTAAAGAGGATCCGTTTTTTCCCATAATGGATCGTTGTCACACAATAGTTTTCGCAGTTTTTTCGCGATGATCTGTTCAATACTTTTGTTTGATGACGGCCAATTTTGAAACTTTCCTTTAGATAAACGCTTGGTCATGAGCCAAAAGCCAGTACCATCATACGATAATGCGCGCACCATGGTTTTATTGCGATTAATAAAGACAAACACAGTACCCGAACGTGGGTTGACCGATAATTTATAACGGCATGTTGCGGCTAAACCATCAATGCCCTGGCGAAAATCAGCGGGTTCAATCGCGATTAATATGTGGGTGTCAGCGGTTAAATGGATCATGATTTCATTGCCCCAATGAGCGAAATGATGATGTTAGTATCAATAACACCAGATAAAGACATTTCATTACCTTGGGCAAAGCGTAGTTCAACAGTAAAGGGCGGTTGTGTGAGTAATGGCGGTGGTGAAATAGGAAGGTGCACAAATAGCGGTGCTTTTTCAGCAGGTTCAAGCGTATTTCGCCATTGCTTGAGCTGGCCGCCACTGATCTTTAATGCTGATGTTATTTTGCTAGAAGAATAGTGATTGAGTAATGCTACGGCTTGCTCACGCAATGCGATGGGCGTTGTGACTTGACGACCACTTCTGTTGCTACGCCAGTGCTCAAAAGCAGTAACGACCGTTGTTAATTGATCTTGGTTTGGCATGATTGCATCCTAGTAATTTGGTTGCGATCATTAAAACAGATCAAAAAGGGGAAGTTGAGCTAGGCTGCCGTAAGCTCACTATTATCTGAGGGAGTTGTTTATTTGATGTATGTTAAAAAGGCTTTTTCACTTTAGCGGTGACATAAATAAAACCTGTTGCTGAAATCATTGATGCAAACACAAGCGCAATCACGGGAATATAATATGAACCCTGTACTTCCCATAGCAAACTTATCAGCCAAGGAGAGAGCGCTTGTGCAATCAGAATGGGGATTGTTAATAAACTGGAAGTATGGCCATAATATTTTATTGATGACAAATCTAATGCCGCTAGACCCTTTACAATAATCATTATACCAATGGATACACCATAAACCATTATCAATAGCGCGATTAATAATATGTCTCTAGATTGAATTAGAAATAAACTGAATACTAATGAAATATGTAACAAGGCTATAACGGCAAGTGTACTTGTTTTTAGCTCTCTCATTGCTTTCATACCCATAAGTAAACGGCCAAATATTTGCGCTGGCCCGATAAGAGAAATGAGTAAAATAACATCACCCCTATTTACTTCACGCTCTATCAGTAGGGGATAAATATGTGCTGACATCCCTGAAAAAATAAAGCCAAGCATCATAAAACTCACAGCATAAGCCGCAAATAATGGATGCGAAAGTATAACGCCACTTTTTATAGTATCGTTTTTTTCCACACTGTTTTTAGCGAGCATCGATACTTTTTTGTCTGCTAAATAAACATAATAGTAAATAGGTAAAGTCACGAATAAGTTTAATAAGGCTAATAATTTGAGTGTATTACGCCAGCCATTTTCTGTTATTAAACTGTCTAAAAGTGGAAAAAATAATGTGCTAGATAGACCCGCTATAACAGTGATAAATACGATTGACTTTTTCGCTTTTAAAACACCCTGATTACGAATTAATAATGCAAAAACAGGCTCATACAATGTGGTTGCTTGAGCAATGCCTATACCGATAAAAACCAGATACAACTCGCTTATGTTAGCAATATGCGCCCAACTAAATAGGCTAACGGCACTAACAATAGCCCCGAATGGCAGTATCCAAGCACTACCTGCCTTATCCATTTGTTTTCCAACTGGATAGGTACAGAGTGCGTATACCGCTAATCCAACACTAAATACGGCATAAAAACTCGCCTTACTGCCGTCAATATAGCCTCCCATTGCAAGCGTCATCTGGGGGAAGTTATAAAATAAGCTTCCCCAAGAACAAAGCTGAGCAAGGCTAAGTAGACATAAGAGTAGTTTTGAATTAATGCTGAACCTCACTAGTTGAGTAATAATTAAACATTAGCACAATCTTTCGATGTAGAGCATTGTTCTATTTTGTTATTGTGAACAGGTATTTCATCGTTATTTAAGAATGCGACAATAGAGTTTAATTGTGCATAACCTGTTTTCATTAAAAAGGTTGGTGCTCTACCATAGCTTTTGTGCCCAACGATAAAATAACCTGGTTCGATGTGCTTTAACTCATGGTATCCATGTTCGGGCACAGAGCCACAAGTATGCAGATGGGGGTTAATGAGATCGACTAAACCAACAGGTGCTTCCCACATTGGATCTAGCTGATATTGAAGCTCCGAAGCAAAACCTTGATCTGGTCTAAAGCCTGTAGAAACAATAATACGATCAACATTAATAATATCGAGATTGCCTTCTGTCAAAATTGAAACATTTAAACCATTTTCGGTTTGCTCTATGGCGCTAACAGAACTTGGAGCAAAAACCGTTGTACTTGATTTCGAAATAACATCAGGTAATGCAGTATTCAAGGCATGACGAGCAGGTAGGGGATCGTTGCTATTCGCATTTAAGTTATCTAGTATTTTTCCTCTGCGCATGAGCCAAAAAGTAGCGCCTTTTGAGTCGACGTTATTTAGTTCGTCTAATCCGAAAATGGATGCCATGGCGGAATGTCCGCTACCGACAACCAATACTTTTTTTCCTAAATATTTTTCTCTATCTGAGCCCAAAACATCAGGAATACCATAAGTGATCACATCACTATTTTCACTTTCTCCCGTAACTGGGAAGCCGTCTACTCCCATTGGATTAGGAGAGTTCCAGACACCACTTGCATCGATTATTGAGCGTGCTATTAAAGTCTGTTCATTCTTAGCAATGGTGTCATACCAAGTTACTTGAAAGGGCGTTTCACTACGGCCAGCTATACTGGTTTTATCTAATCCTAATCTCACGACTCGGGTAACTTCAGCACCTAAATGGGTATGGGGCTTAATTTCAGGTAATTCAGATAAAGGTAATAGATAACGGTTTCGTATCTCTTGACCCGTTGCTATGCCAGCTGGATCTGGGGCGATCCATTCCTGTTTTGATAACAATACTTTGGCATCGAGATCGATATTCATCTCCCACGGAGTGAATACACTAACATGTCCCCAATCGTTTAACGAAGCAGCAACGTCTAATGATTTATCTAATAGAACAAAAGGAATGTTTTTAATTGCTAGCTTCGCTGCCATTGCAAGCCCTATGGGACCAGCACCAATAATAGCAATGGGTAATTGATTCAACTTTAACTTCATATTCTCACCTAATTGATAAATAGATTTTAGTTAATTAACACCTTCAACAATAGATATTTACTTAATATCGGCAGATCATTTGTTAATTTAGGATTGTTCTTTATACCTATAATTAAATGTAATTTTATCGTTCAAATTACTATAGGTTATACAGTAACATATAGCGAAGAGTTACATATAATAAGATTGAATGCAATGAATTATTTAAATAACAAAATTAAAATAATACCAGTTGCATTAATTAAGTGAGCTACTTTATACGCAGGAAGAATGGCCAAATACAAGGCATTTATTTTAATAACTAGTTGTTCTAATTATAAAATAAATAACGCAGTCGTTGGTTTTTTTAACCAGTAGAAGTGATCACATCGTTAGTGAGATTGGTATAAGTTGTGCCTGTGGTAAAAAGGTAGCTTAACTAGGGTGTCTGAATTTACTTGACCAGGTCACATTGGAATTTAGATAAAATGTACCGACAGAAAACGAATTAGCAAAGTTACGGCTCGTGGAGAGGTTAGCTATATGTTTTTATATTCTATCGGTGCTTTTGAATTTGGTGGATATGTTTATGGCTTAAATGAATGTAAACGAATAAAAATGTTGAAAATAATAATAAAGCTAAAAATAATTATGTTGTTTCTTCTACCACTTCTCTAACTCGGTCTCCCACTTCCTGCCAAGCAGCAGCGGCCTGACTAAATGCATTTTTCCCTTTTTCTGTAACGAGGTAAAGTTTTCGCTGTCGTCCATTGACCACTTCCACTCTTGATGTAACATATCCACCTTGCTCAAATTCTTTAAGCACTGGATAAATAGCGCCTTGAGTCGGAGAACAAGTACCTTTTGTACATGTCTCAACTTGTTTCGCTATTTCATAACCGTGAAGCTCATCTCTTTGTAATACACAAAGTACAAAAAATTTGGACAAGCTCATTTTAATTATCCCGTTCCAATACTCTAAGCTTTCATAATCAGGGATAGCTCTTTGGTTAGGTTTATTTTCGTTGGCTAAGGGCATTTATTTTTCCAATACATCAGTGCGAAATAAGAGACTACCACAAAATTTATGTAAATTGTGGTGATACAGTTATTTTATCCCCTGTGAAGAATAGATGAGGTTTATATGATGAATCATTTTTAGATATTTATTAACGGTTAGTTTAGACATCTTTTGGTGGAAGAAAGTAGACTAGGTTTATTGTTTAAAGTTTTTTTAATTGCGAATCGTTTGAATAAAAAATAAAGAGCAGTCGCGTCAGGTATACCATTTTTTTAATAAAATGAATGAAAGGGTCGGTGATATATAGGCATCATTCTCAAATGCCATTGTTCCCATTAAGCTCATAACTGCCACTGAAATGATTATGGGTAACCTAATAAGTAATTTAAGTGTACCTGACCCCATTTAACATGACCCCATTTAACATGACCCCATTTAATAAAAGACTATGGTTAATTAAGTCCATAATTTTTTGTTTTTAAGGTCATATTCTTCCTTTTTTCTTTCTTTATAATAGAACCATCAAAGTTAAACAAATAGAGAATTTATATGAAAGCTATTGGATATCAAAACAACTTACCAATCGAAAATGTACAAGCATTACAAGATATTGAACTTCAACAACCGATTGCGCAAGGCCATGATATTTTAGTGGAAGTAAAAGCGATATCGGTTAACCCTGCTGACTATAAAGTAAGATTAGGTATGCCTATACCTGATGGTGAATGGAAAGTTATTGGTTGGGATGCAGCGGGTGTTGTTAAATCAGTAGGTGATGACGTTACCTTGTTTCAACCAGGTGATCAGGTTTTTTATGCTGGCGATATAACACGTTCAGGCAGTAATGCTGAAATGCAATTAGTTGATGAGCGTATTGTCGGGAAAATGCCACAGTCCTTGTCTTATGGTGAAGCCGCTGCGCTGCCGCTAACTTCATTAACTGCTTGGGAGATGCTTTTCGACCGATTAGACGTTTCAAAACAAGATAAAGAAAAAAGCATACTGGTTATTGGTGCTGCAGGTGGTGTTGGCTCTATTATGGTACAACTGCTTAAAAAGCTAACTAATTTAACCATTATCGCATCTGCTTCTCGACCAGAGACTACAGCATGGTTAAAAGAACTTGGTGTTGATCATGTTATTAATCACAGAAACAAGCTAAGCGATGAATTCACTGAGCAAAACTTATCTTTAGTTGATTATGTTGTGGGTTTAAATAATACCGAATCACATTTAGTCGAAATTGAGAAGGTTGTTAAACCGCAAGGAAAATTCGGCCTAATTGATGACCCTGAAGCGCTCGACATAGTGCCATTTAAAACAAAAGCAGTCTCTGTGCATTGGGAGTTAATGTTTACTCGGTCACTTTTCCAAACACCTGATATGCAGTCTCAACATGACATTCTTAATGAAATTTCAACCTTAATTGATAACGGTTTAGTTAAAACGACGGTTGGTGAAAACTTAGGTCAAATTAATGCGCAAAACTTACGTAAAGCACATCAGTTTTTAGAAACGGGTAAAGCCAAAGGTAAAATTGTTTTAGAAGGCTTTTAAACAGCAATAATTGCTACCTATTATTTTAAAATAACGACAATTATAGAGATTTGAATATGAATAACGACATCACTTATTACGCGAAGAAAAGACAATCAGCTAAAGCTTACGATTCAAGTAAAAAAATATCAGCTGAAAATATTGAAAAAATTAAAGCGTTATTACGTTACAGCCCATCAAGTGTTAATGCGCAACCTTGGCACTTTGTCATAGCTTCTACTGAAGAAGGTAAAAACAGAGTAACGAAAGGCACGGATGACTTTTACCCCTTTAATAGCAAATCTATTCGTGATGCTTCACATGTCATTGTATTTGCGAGTAAGTTAGAAGCCACAGAAGAACATTTGCAAAGCATTTTAACTCAAGAAGAAAAAGATGGACGTTTTGATGCTGACCCTGAAGCTTTTAAAGCAAGAATGTACGACGGTCGTAAAATGTTTATCAACTTACATAAAGAAGAGTTTAAAGATGTCCAACACTGGATGGACAAGCAAGTTTACTTAAACTTAGGTCAATTTTTATTGGGTGTCTCTACTTTAGGGATTGACGCTACTCCGATGGAAGGTGTTGATAGAAATGCATTAGATAAAGAATTTGGTTTACGTGAAAAAGGGTTTTCTAGCTTATTTGTAGTAACACTCGGTTACAGTGATGCAGAAAATGATTTTAATGCCTTACTACCAAAATCGCGCTTACCTTACTCAGCTATATTAACGGAAGTGTAGATCGAGCATAGCTTTATCAGAAAGCTTGTGCAGTATTACTAAGAGAAAAACAAAATAAAAATTAGGGCGAAACTAAGAGGATTTTTTAGATGATTACTCAAATAGTAAAATTTGATATTAAGTTAGATAAAGTAGAGGCTTTTAAAGCGGCACTTATTGCAGACAAACTTGGTGCTAAAAGTGAGAATGGATGCCTTGAGTTACGTTTATTTCAAGATAAGAAACAGCCGAATATTATTTTTGCCTATGAACGGTTTAACAATAATGAAGCCTTGACACATCATGCTTCTCAGCCTTATACGGCGGTTGTATTTGATTTACTTAAAACGTCTGCTCAAGCTGCGCTAATCATCATGAAGCTAAATGATACAACGCCGAGCCCTTTACATGAGAACAACCCAAAACAGCCTCATAAAGAAGATGATGTTTTTATCATCTTCTTTATTTTCAAGATAAAAGCAGGGTATCGTGAAAAAATATTAAATCAATTTGGTACACATGTGAAAAGCACGCGTGCGGAAGAAGCCGGTAATATTATTTTCGATTTGTATACGGTTGAAGGGCAAGAAGATACATTTGCAGTATATGAGCACTGGCGAACAGAGTCAGATGTTTGGGATATTCACTTCAACCAGCCTTACGCAGTAGAAACAGGAAAACTCATGAATGAAGCGGTTGTGGGTGAGTTAGAGCAATATATGAATTTTGTAACTGAATTTTAATCTTTGTTTAACGTTGGTTAAATAATTTTATTACTAGGCATAGGTATAGACATAGCCAGAGAGCCTGTAACCTCAACTATTTATTAACATTATATAGCTGTTTATAGTTTGGTACGTGACTCTCCCAAAATGGCGGCTCGCCAATATTAGTTTGTAATAGGTTAATAAATTCAGTAATTAATGGTGTTTGGTTTCTATGTGGGTAAACCGCATAGATGCCAGTATCCATCATCGATATTTTATGATCGGTTAATAAAGGTACTAATTTTGATTCATTTATTGGTTGTTCCAAATTAAATAAATCAACCATGGTGTAGCCAATTCCGTCTTTAACAGCGCCAACCATTGATTTAACATCACTGACTTTATAATTACCTTTCATTCTATAAATGTTAAATTTATCGCTAGTCGGTGATTCACTTAGCTGCATTTGATCTAACGTTACATCACCGTTACTGTATATAACTGCTGGTAATGCGATGAGTTCTTCTGGTGTTTTAGGCAGTCCATGTCGCTTTATGAATTCTTCAGAAGCAATAATGACGAAATTTGTTTTCGCTATTTTTTTTGCAATAAGGTTTGATTCGGCAAGCTTTCCAATGCGAAAGGCTAAATCAAAATGGTCGGCAATAATGTCACTTTTTTTATCGTCTAATGAAAGTGTTATTTTTACATCCGGAAACTTTTTGAGGTAACGGGAAATCGCAGGCTGTAAATATGTTTGGCCGAAGGCAATAGAAGACGTGATTCGAATATGACCTTTAGGTGTTTTATGGTACGAATCAGCAATATTTTTAATTTGATCCAATGTTCCAATCAATAATTGCGCCTGTGTAAGTATTTCCTCTCCTACGGGGGTTAAAGAAAATGAACGAGTAGAGCGATTTAATAATTGAATACCTAAACTGGTTTCAAGTTTCTTAATTTGTTTTGATAAATATGAATTATCCATATCTTGAAGTGCAGCAGCTTTGGCAAAAGATCCCTGCTGAACAACATCGAGAAATAATGATAATTGATTTGTGATAGACATACAGCTCTTATTCTTCAACCCAAATATATAAATGATATAGTAACTGAAGTAATTATTTTTTAAACATTTTAATATCGGCTTGATAGTAATTTATTGCGATACAGTTCATTATTTTATGAAAACTAAATAGTATGGGAATGGATGTCCAAGTTGATAACTTCCTTTATAGTGTAGGTAACATTTATAGTTGCAGTTTAAAGTGTAAAAAATATAAGCTGTTAAACACCAAGGGTTGGTATGAACTTTGAAACACCTGACGACTTTATTGCTCGTATTGAAAAAGATCAGCAAGTTAACACATTTTTTTTAACTCAAAATTTAGGAGCAGAAGTACACTGGTTTTTTCATGAAGCATTGAAAGCGCTAAAATCAGAATTGTACTTATCAGCCTGCTCGAGTTTTGTTATTGGAATTGAGGCATCGATTAGATTTACACAAGCGCAATTAGAGTCTAACGAGATAGTAAATAAACTAGATCCTATAAAAACATTAAGTAATCGACTTTTAAAGGTCGCCAAAGAAAATGGTTTACCTATTGAAAAGTTAGCTTTTCCATCAGAAACTGATTTTAATGGAAAGCTTCTATCTACAAAACCAGATTTAGTAAATGTTGAAATAGTACGTTTAAGGCATCATTTATGCCATGGTAATATTTTAGAGTTTAGAAATTCGGAGCTTGGAGATAGTGATATACTCTTTACTCCTGAATGCGTTCGTGATTTAGCTTATGATCTTTATCAATTATCAAAAAACTGGGTTAGCGCACTTGCAGAATTTCGTTCACAGAAATTTGGTATATCCCCGTATATATTGAAGATGCAAGTTGTAAAAAGTCAGAGTGATCTACCCCCCGCTTTAACGAACACCAAACCTGAATCGGATTAATTACTATTATGCCAAAAGAATTATCTCATTTACCACAAAAAGCCAGCCCCGTATTAGTCAAGCAGGCGAATATTTTTGCCGATTTACCGGCGAAGTTAATTGAAGATTTTCAACAAGAATTTCAGCTTAACGAATGGTACAAGGGCGATTACATTAATTCAGATATTCTATCAAAGCGTTTTTTTGTGGTGATTGACGGACAGTTAGAAATAAAAAAAAGTAATCCTGAAACGGGCAGGGAAGCGACGTTAGATATGCTTTATGCAGGCGATTGTTTTGATTTAATGGTGTTATTTGACGACCAACCGCACAATGTGATTATTTCGCCGTTAACGACGGTAAAGTTATTGTCAGTAAAGCTTGCCACCATGCGACATTGGCTATGGACTTATCCTGAATTTAATCAACAATTCATGCCTTATTTAGCGAAAAAAATGCGTGAAAAAGAGCAGCAAGCCAGTGATTTAATTTTACATGACGTGCCAACACGGTTAAGTCGTATTATTCTAGAACACATTAATAAGATTAAATTTTATACGGGCACGAAAGCGGCTGAACATCAGCATCATTTAGTCAATGGTTTGAACGATGAAACGCTAGCGCGAATGACTGGCTCAGTCAGGCAAGTGATCAATAAACAATTACAATTGTGGAAAAAAGCCGACATTATAGATAAAAAGCGTAATCAGCTAATTATTAAAGATTTGGAAGCATTAGAAAAAGCTGCGTATGACACACAAACCTTAGCTAATGCGCCTTTAGAAAACTAATACTAATCCGTGATGTGCTTAAATAAATGGGTTAACTACTTCATCAGCTCTGTGTTATTAACCGTTAATTACTTCTTTTTTGTAATGAAAAAGCGCCTCGAATATCACCCATTTTAAAACCTGTTGCTTGATCATGTGGGTATAGTGCATTAATTTTATCAGCAACGTTGCCATTGATATTTTCACCATGACAGACTAAGCAACCACCAGCGGTTGGTATGGGTTTCATATAACGATAAACGGTTTCATCGCCGCTTTGTACCATTGCGGAATATTCCATGGTACTAACATCTTCACCCGCGGCTTTACGTTGTTCAAATTGTGCTAATACAGTTGATTCCCATTGGTCAGGTGCATTGTTAGTGTTACGAAACTTTGTTGATGTGCGACCAATAGTCCAGTTTGATAAAGCTGAATGCTTTTTAGCAATAGGCCCCGCATCGGTATTGCATACCGCTAATGCTTTTATCGGGCCTTCCGTTTTCATTGCCGTCGTTAATGTTGATTTTAAATCACTGCCAAACGCCTTTACTAATGAACGTGCTTCAAGGGCATTTTGCGAAGGCGCTGTTTTATTAGTGGCTACTGCATTGGCGCTAGCGAATAAAGGTAAGATCATTAACGTCATGACTGTGTTTGTTATTAACATTTTTATAGCGATTGATTTCATTTTTTATTCCCTATTATTTGATGTTCGTATTAAACGTATTAAAAATAACTCAATAACGTTTGATAATACGCATTGTTGCTTGCTAATTCTTGATGACTCCCTTGTGCAATAATTCTGCCTTGTTCCATCACAATAATTTTATCCATTTTTTCTAGCATCAACGGTTTATGTGTGATCACAATTAAGCTTTGTTTATGCTGGTTAACATGCGCTAAGGTATTTTCCATAACGGCTTGTTCATTCGTACGGTCTAAGCCTTTGGTTGGCTCGTCTAAAATTAATACACTGGCACTGCGAAGTAATAATTGGGCGATTTGTAAACGCTGAATTTGTCCACCTGAAAGCCCTACGCCTGTTGAGCCTAGCCAGGTTTGCAAACCATCGGGTAATTCATCAATAAAATCAATTAAGTTCACTAACTGGCAAGCTTTGCGCATTTCTTCTAATGTTGCATCAGATTTTGCTAACCGTAAATTATCTTCAATACTGGCATCGAAAATATGGCCTTGTTGACTCATTAATGCAATTTCTTGGCGCAAAGAGGTTGACTCTATCTGGCTTAAATCTGTCTCAGCTAAAGTTATTCTGCCTTGGCTTGATGGCAGTGCTAACCCTGTTGGCCAAAACCCCATCAGTAAATTAATTAACGTTGATTTACCCGCGCCACTTGCACCAATAATTGCGACTTTTTCACCGGCTTTTATCGAAAGATTAATATCCGTTAAACTGGCTGAGGTTTGTTCAGGGTAACAAAAGGTTAGGTTGTCGAAATGAATATCGCCTTGTTGGGCTTGTTCTACGCCACTATCTGCCGGTTTTTGTTTATCAATAATGGCAAATAATCGTGCCGCGCTTGCTAAGCTTTGCGGTAATAATTGCAGCGCTAACGGCATACTGCTGACGGTTTCAAAGCTGACTAATACCAGTAAAATAACAGCCACTAACGATTTACTGTCGACTTCACCCGAGGTTAAAAAGGGTAATAACAGTAATAAGCAGGCAAGGGCTGATAAATGAATAAGTAAAAAGGTGATCGCGTTTAAACGGGCATTAATGCGCATTAAACGATAACGTACAGCGTAGTATTCTTGCGTAATATTGGCAATAGAGCGCTGAAAACGAGTGCTCATTTGATAAACTAACAAGGTTTTAATTGCGCCCATGCCATTGACTAATGTTTCTGTTAAATGGCTTTCTAACTGTGATGTTTTACGGGCGTCTTTGAGTGACGCGACATAACTTATTATCGGAAAAATAAGCGCGACTATTAATAATGCCGCTAACATTAACCAAGCAATGGTAGTAGAAAAGGTAGCTAAGGTATAACAAACAATCGGTACCGATATTAAAGCAACGATAATAGGTAGCAATACCCGTAGATAAAAGTTATCTAGATTCTCGATATCTTGTTGTAACCTTGCTAGCAAATCTCCTGAACGTAAGTCCATTTGGTAATAAGGTAATAAAGGCTCAAGTTGTTGGTAAAAGTAATGGCGTAAGCTTGCTAATGCATTAAAGGTTGCTCGGTGAGTTAGCATTCGCTCTGCATATCGACCCGCAGTACGGACAATCGCTAAAAACCGAATGATTGCTGCTGGCGTAAAATAATTTACGGTAATGCCCGTTGCGCCGCCAATCGCCATGAGGGTAATAAACCAGCCTGAAACCGCCAGTAAACTAATATTCGCTAATATGGTAATGACCGACAATAACGCGCCAAGCAACATTAACGGCAGTTGTGGTTTTAAAAGGTGAAGCAAGCGCATGAATGTTTTCATGCTGGCTTGGTCAGTCGTTGCTTGTGAGACATTAGCCTTCATAAGTCACCTCTCATATGCTCAGTCTTGGTAAGCTCATCCTTGGTAAGTAATTGCTGAGCATAATAACCCTTATGTGTTAACAATTCTTGATGGGTACCAGACTCGATGATTTTTCCTTGCTCAATGACAATAATTTTTTTAGCGTCAATCACAGTATGTAAACGATGAGCAATAACAATAACAATATTATTTTCTGCGTAGGCGTTAATGGATGAAGTGATAATTCTTTCAGTTTCTTGATCAAGGTAACTCGTTGGTTCGTCGAGTATGAGTACGCTAGGTTGATGGTAAAAAACACGGGCTAAAGCTAAGCGTTGTGCTTGTCCGCCAGAAAGTCCAGCACCGGCTTCGCCAATTTTACTGTGAATACCTTGCTCAAGACTTTTTACAAAGCTTGCTAAGCCGGCTTTTTGCAGCGCATCGTTTATACGCTCTTCTTGATAATCATCCGACATGGCAATGTTAAAGGCTAATGAACCGTAAAACACTTGTACTTGTTGTGAAATCCAGCCGCAATGTTGTAACCAGCTATCACGATTCGCTGAGGTTAATAACTGGTTGTTAATAGTTACTTGGCCTGAATTAGGGGTAATAAAACCTAATACTAAATCGGTTAACGTTGATTTTCCTGCGCCACTTTCACCAATAACGGCATATAAACCTTGAGATGAAAATTCAATATCAATATTACTTAAGGTATTACTGCGCTGTGGATAAGCGAACTCGACTTGTTCAATTTTTATCGTAAAAGGGGCGGTAAAGCTGGTGCTTTCTGTTCTATCAGGCACCGGTTGGCTCAATATATCAACCAAGTCTTCAGCGGCGGTTACACCAGCCATTTTTGCATGATATTGCGTACCCAGCTGTCTAAAAGGTAAGTAAAACTCAGGGGCTAATAATAAAACCCATAAGGCAAATACATAATCTACATCGCCATAATACAAACGAAAGCCTAACACTACGGCAACTAACGCAATTGAAATTGAGGCTAAAAACTCTAAAACAAAGGAGGAAAGAAAGGCGATTTTTAAAACGCCCATGGTTTGATCGCCATAATCATCACTGATTTTTTTGACGGCGGCAATTTCTCTTTTTGATGCATTGAATATTTTTAGCTGGGTTAATCCCTGAATAATATCCAGAAAATGACTACTCATTCGTTGTAGTTTAGCCCAGTGTTTTTGGTTCAACTGTTCTGCTTTGTGACCAATAAGGATCATAAAAAACGGCACCATAGGTGCTGTTAATAATAAAATGAGTCCGGACTGCCAATCGATAGGGAATACAGCAATAAGTATTGCTAATGGAATGACGGCACAATAGGCAATAGTAGGGAGGTAGCCAGCAAAATAATCTTCTAGTGAATCTATTCCTTGGTGTAATAGATGGGCTAACTTAGCACTGCCTTTTGTTTGAGCAAAAGAAGGGCCTAATTGAAAAACACGATACAGTAATCGTGAACGAATATTTGCTTTTATATTCATAGCACTGCGGCGACTATAGCATTCGCTAAAATAACCAAGAGCAGCACGACAAAAAATAAGCACTACTAACGTAATAATTACCATGCTAAAACCAGTAAAAATGGTGCTATTAGTGGTTAGTTCATCACTTGCATCATTAAATAAACGAGTGCTTTTTTCTGTAAATATAACCCAATCAATAAGGTAAGCTAAAACGGCTGTTTGTAGGATCATTAATAGTCCATTTAATGATCCTAAAGCAATGGCGACACTCAATTTACCGTGAGCGTGCTTCTTTTGGGCTTTGAGCCATTTATTAATGTGCTTTTTTTGCTGTTTAGTTTTTTCAGTCATATTAATACTTGGCTCATTATTACTTTTATTCAAAGCAGTCTGTTAGCTTATATCACCACTTCACTTAAATATGAAGAACTCAAGTAAAGTGGATATAAGAATACTTTATTACGGATTATCGCTATTTTGATCGTCAGCTACATTATCGACATGTTGTTCCATTTCATACCACATAACATTAATAATGCCTAAAGATACGGCGAGTAATACACCTAAAATCCAACTGAAATACCACATAAAATCTTCCTCTAAATTTGTTTGAATTTCTAGTAACTATTTAATCAACTATTTAATTAAATAGGTATTAATAGGCACTGTGATTGTTTTGTTCAATTTCTTCAATAGTTACCGTACGCCACATTTTTTTATAACACCAAATAGTGTAGCCAAGAATAATAGGAACAAAAACAGAAACTACCGTGAACATCAAGGTTAGCGTGGTTTCACTTGAAACTGTATCCCACATTAATAAACTGTGATTCGGCTGGCTGCTTGATGGCATAACAAAAGGGAACATTGCAATGCCTGCGGTTAGTATTACACAAACAATCGTCACAGAACTTGCGATAAAAGCAGTAACTTTTACTACCATTTTGTTGTTTTTATTACTTAAGAAAAGTGCAACGATTAACGGCATTACTATCCCTGTAGCTGGCACTAGCCAAAGTATAGGATCATTTTGGTAATTATGAAGCCACGCACCAGCGGTTGTTGCTACTTGTTTTAATGTTGGTTGTGCTTGTCCCATTTTATCAATAGTACTTGTTACTACATAACCATCAATACTTTGCCACACCATCACGCCTGCTAGGGCGAACGCGAGTGATAACACCACAGCAACAACACGACCAATATTCGCTGAACGCTGTGCAACCTTGGCATCAGTGCGCATCACTAACCAAGTTGAACCATGCATTAATACCATAGCAACACTCACAATACCTGTTAGCAAAGTAAAAGGGGTGAATAAAGCGAAAAACGAGCCCGTATAAGTAACACGCATAAATTCGTCAAAGCTAAAAGGAACACCTTGCAACAAATTACCAAAAGCAACACCAAATACTAATGGCGGAACCATAGAGCCGACAAATAATGCTTTATCCCAGTTTGTACGCCAGTTTTCAGATTCAATTTTACTACGGTAATCAAATGCAAGCGGACGTAAAAACAAGCTAAATAGCGTTAACATCATCGCGAAATAAAAACCACTAAACGCCGTGGCATAAACTAAAGGCCATGCTGCAAACAGTGCTGCCCCTGCAGTAATTAACCATACTTGGTTACCATCCCAATGGGCACCAACAGTGTTAATAACCACACGACTTTCGACATCTTTTTTAGCGACGAAGGGTAATAAACCACCGACGCCCATATCCATACCATCCGTAATAGCAAAACCGATAAAAAGAAAGCCGATAAGCCCCCACCATATTAGTTTTAATGTTTCGTAATCAAACATGACTTTCCCCTTAAGAACTTTGGCTGCGAAGACCCGGTGCTAACTCGGATTCTTTTTCAAAATGATAACGACCTGTATGTAAAGCGCTAGGTCCCATTCGAGCAAATTTGATCATCAAATACATTTCAATAATAAATAAAATGGTATACACAACAATAAAGGCCACTAGCGAGATAACTAAATCGCTTACCGCCAGACTAGACGTTGACATGAACGTTGGTAAAATTTCACTGATAGACCATGGCTGACGACCAAACTCTGCGACAAACCAACCTGTTTCTATTGCTATCCAAGGTAAAGGTAATGCGAAAAGTAGGGCTTTTAATAACCAACGTTTTTCTTCTATTTGTCGTTTAGCGTTAAAGTAAAAAGCTAAACCAAATAACAGTAACATTGTAAAACCACAGGCAACCATGATTCTGAACGCCCAAAAAATAGGAGCAACGGAAGGCGTTGAATCTTTAACTGCCATCTGTATTTGTTCCTCAGTGGCATCAACGACATTGTCAGTATAACGTTTCAGTAATAAGCCGTAGCCAAGATCATGCTTTGTTTCGTTAAACTTAGCGATATTTTCTGGCGTTTCTTCGCCATTTCTCAGTTTTTCTAAATATCCATAGGCAATCATACCGTTACGGATTCTAGGCTCATGGGCTTTTTGTAAATCACGTAAACCAATGACTTTTTCGTCTAAAGAGCGTGTGGCAATTATTCCTAATGCATAAGGAATTTTTACCGCATAATCGGTTTCCATGGTTTCATCATTAGGCAAGCCTATTAGTGTAAATGCTGCTGGCGCCTCTTCCGTGTGATACTCAGCTTCAATCGCTGCAAGTTTCACGCGCTGTACTTCGCCCACTTCATAACCTGATTCATCACCCAAAAGGATTACTGATAATATTGCTGCAAGACCAAAACCAGCGGCAACAGAAAAAGAGCGTTTTGCAAAAGCAATATCTCTACCTTTAAGTAGGTAATAACTACTGATACTTAATACAAACATTGCACCAGCAACATAACCCGCTGCTACCGTATGAATAAACTTAACTTGAGCTACAGGGTTAAAAATAATTTCGCTAAAATTGACTAGCTCCATACGCATTGTCATGTAGTTAAATTCGCTACCGACAGGGTTTTGCATCCAACCATTAGCAATTAATATCCATAGGGCTGACATGTTTGTGCCTAATGCCATTAAAAACGTGCCCATTAAATGTTGACGTTTACTTAACCGGTCCCAGCCTAGAAAGAACATACCGACAAACGTTGATTCAAGGAAAAATGCCATTAAGCCTTCAATGGCTAGCGGGGCACCAAAAACATCACCGACATAATGAGAGTAATATGACCAGTTAGTACCAAATTCAAACTCCATGGTGAGGCCAGTAGCAACACCAATGGCAAAGTTGATACCAAACAACTTACCCCAAAATTTTGTCATGTCGCGATAAATCTCGCGTCCCGTCATTACAAAAACAGCTTCCATTATGAATAGAATCCACGTTAACCCAAGGGTTAAAGGGACGAATAAAAAATGAAATAAGGCAGTAATAGCGAACTGCCACCGCGATAGCTCTACTAAGGTTTCATTGATCATATTAATTTCTCTCTTGCGTGATTATTACACAACATATTATTTAACGTCTCGATGGTATTTTATTATTCTAAACTTGCTTATTCAGGTTCTTTTTTAGAAAAAAGGGTTTGTTTAACCGATAATATTTTCGTTATGCCTGTACCCAACTTCATCAGGGTATTTAATTGTTCAGGTGTTAGTTTTTGTAGTTCTGCAGCCCAATTCGTTATCATTTCTAATAAATCATGGATATCTTTCATACGTTGCTGAGCATACACTTCACTGTCGGTTTCTGGCGTATCTAGTAATAAATTGCGAAGTAATGATAGCGTTGGATCTACTTCACGTTTACGTCTTTCTTCAAAAACAATATTGGCCATATCCATCACACTACCAATAGCATTGTAATACTCTTTACGATCGCCCGGCACATGCGTTACTTGTACTAACTTCCATGATTGCAGCTCTTTAATGCCCATACTGACATTGCCGCGAGAAATATTAAGCATACTCGCCAGATCATTCGCAGTAATCGCTTTATCAGTAATTACTAATAAAGCATACATTTGCCCAACGGTACGGTTAAAACCCCATTTACTACCCATTTCACCAAAGTGATAAACGAACGACTGATTTTTTTCTGAAATTTCCATAGGCTAAAAATAAAGTTTCAATAATTTCTGAAAGTTTAAAACATTTTGAAACTTTGATCCAGATCAAATTAAAAATAATGATGATTTAGCATAAAGTATTAAAGTTAAAATTAAAAAATCCAGTATCATTTCACCCTGTTTATTCCTGTTTATTCCTGTTTATTCCTGTTTATTCCTGTTTATTTGCAAAGCATTTTAGTTTCAAAAGTAAAATATCTGATTGCGATACTAAGTTTGTCTGAATAAAAGCGCTTATTTCCAAACGATGGATATTTAACATGAATCTGCCTAAGACAAAATCATGTGTGTATATTCACTAATATAAATAGCAATATAAATGCCAAAAGATAAATTTAAAATAAACCAATTAAAAACAAAGGCTTAAGTTTATTTTGTCGGCTTATAAAATAATACACTTTTAATTGAGTCATAAATGACATTAAATGGCGTAATCTTGTGACAATTTTGGCTTTTAAGGAGGCAGGGTGGTACATCAAACTATTCAAGCGATAATCGAATCTATAGAGAAGCCAGCAATATACATTACCAATGATTACTCAATAGAGGCCGTCAACCAAGCTTATCGTGACACCTACAAAACAGAGGTGCTGTTAGGGAAAAGTAAGTGCTATGAAATATCGCACAATGCGACTAAACCTTGCGATCAGCAAGGTGAAACATGCCCTTTATCATCATGTAAACTAACCGATAACAATAGTTCAGCGTTACATATTCATCAAACGGAGCTAGGCGATGTTTATTGTAATATATTGATGAAACCCGTTAAGAATAATGACGGAATAACGATTGGCTTTTTAGAGATATTAGAGAAGATTGATTTTGCCAGCAGTGTCAGTAGCGATCGAAAGCTAATAGGAAAAAGCCAACCATTTCAAGATTTGCTTAAAATGATCACTCGCAGTGCAAAAAGTGATATTAGTGTTTTACTGCAGGGGAATACCGGCACAGGAAAAGAACTTGTTGCGTTATCAATACATCAAGCAAGTAAACGAAAAAATGAAGCGTTTATCGAGGTTGAGTGTACAGGGTTAAGTGAATCTTTATTTGAGTCTGAGTTATTTGGCCATGAAAAGGGCGCCTTTACTGGCGCTAATAGTAGTAAAAAAGGTTTGGTTTGTATGGCGAATAATGGCACTTTATTTTTAGATGAAATCGGTGATATACCGCTTAATTTACAAGTGAAATTATTACGCTTAATTGAAACTGGTTACTATCGACGAGTCGGTAGCGTTGATAAGAGAAAAGCTAACTTTAGATTGATCTGTGCTAGCCACAAAAACATAGAAAAAATGGTTGAAGAAGGAACATTTCGTGAAGACTTATATTATAGAATTGCGGCATTCCCGATTAGTTTACCAACGCTAAAAGAAAGACAGTCAGATATTTCATTATTAGCTGAACATTTATTATTAAAAAGTGAATTTTCATCTAAAAGGTTTTCATCAGAAGCATTAGCTACATTATCGAATTATCATTACCCAGGTAATATTAGAGAGCTTAAAAATATCGTTCAGCGAAGCGCATTATTAAGTGACGATGAATTTATTAACGTAGAACATTTGCCACAAAATATTATTAATGTAGATAAGCGTGAAGACCAACCTGCTAATTTGATATCTAATGAGAAAAAATATCTTATTGAATTATTAAATCAATATGGTAATCAACCAAAAATCATTGCTGACAATTTAGAGATAAGTGTTAGAACCCTTTATCGAAAATTACAAAAACATCAGTTGAATATCAGAGCATATGTTTTACCTAGGTAGCTGAAATAGAAAATTGCTGTTCTTCTACACATTCCCCTTGAGCATTATAACTTCTGTCATAAACAGAAATATTTCCTTGGTGATCTTGTGTGATTATATTAGTAGTACGGGTACCATACTCTGGCGATACAATAAAAATTGAACTAAGGCGTTGCTCCCAATCTATAGGAACACCCGTCTTAGGTAACTTCTCTATTTCGGCTTGTTGATTATTTTTCATCAGGGTGAATAAATTATTGATATTCAACTGCTGAGTAGGAGACTCATTTATTGCACTAGTAAGTTGCTCTTGTCCTAAGGCCATTTTCGGCCAAATATCGTCTAAATCGCCATTGCATAAACTATGAAAGCCAGTTGTTAATGTCTGTTGCTTTTTTGAGGTACTGTTAAAGTAAGTTAGGTTATTTAGTTTACCAAACACTAGATTAAAGCCGTTATAGCTATGTGCTGAGTTCACTAGCTGCTCATTTATTTCTTTATCTTGCTTAGCTAATGCCTGTGTTACTAAATCACCACGCGATTGTTTATTTTTATCAAATAACTGTGGTTCACGAAAATTAGTCAGCGCGCTAAACCTTCCTTGTTTATTTAAGCCTAACCAAGTACCACCTGCTTGTAAGTCTTTACCGGCTAGAATACTCGATTGCTCTTTATTTTCTGGCCACCAATGCATCATTTGAGTTGGTCTTTGATGAACTTCATCTCGATTGGCGCAGATAATCACTGGGTATTTAGGATGTTGATTGATGGCAAAAAATAAAATACACATATTATGGTTGTTTTTGATTTGAAATTATAACTTATGATAACTCTTTCTTTATACCGAGTGTTAGCTCAGGTAGTATTCAATACAAAGAAATTCTCATATTGTACGATGTGTATTACAGCGTACATATTTCAATTTATATATTGAAACGCAACTAGGTCATGAACATGTTCGAAATTCCCCAGATAAATTTAAAAGATAAAGTTTCAGCGCAAGAGTGGCAAACGCGTGTTGATTTAGCTGCCTGTTACCGATTAATGGTTATGCACGGTTGGGATGATCTTATCCATACTCACATTTCTGCACGTATTCCAGATAGTGAGCATATTTTAATTAATGCTTTTGGTTTAGCTTTTGAAGAAGTGACGGCATCTAATTTAGTTAAAATAGATATTAACGGTAATATTGTTGATAAAGAATGCCCATTTGAAATCAACCCCGCAGGTTTTACTATTCATAGTGCAGCTCACGAAGCACGGCACGATGATCTTTGTGTTATGCATGTGCATACCAATGAAACCATTGCAGTGGCAAGCCTAGAAGAAGGTTTATTACCATTGAGCCAATATTCGATGTTTGCGCTTGCCTCACTAAGCTACCATGGTTATGAAGGTTTAGCGGTTAATCATGAAGAGAAGCTAAGAATACAAGAGGATTTAGGTGATAAAAACTTTATGTTATTACGTAATCATGGCGCGCTAACCATGGGTAAAACCATTGGTGATGCATTCATGCATATGTATGACTTAACGCGAGCATGCCAAATACAGTTACAAGTAATGGCAACAGATATGAAACCTATCTATGCGCCGCAAAGTATTATTGATGGCATTAAAGTACAAGCTAATATTGTACATACAGGAAAAACCGGTGGTGAAACTGCTTGGCCAGCAATGTTACGTAGAGTGTATCGCAAATACCCAGATTTTGCTGATTAACGTCAACTCCGTACTTTTTAATCATACAGCTTAAAGCTGATAGTTAGTGATTTAGTCGTTAGTTTTAAGATAAATAAACTTATTAAAAGAGATAAAAATGAAAATTACCCATATAGAAGTATTTGATATTCATTGTCCGAAACGTCCCGCTTGGAACCCTGTTTTTGTTCGCATTCACACTGATGAAGGTATTAGCGGTGTTGGTGAAGCAGGTTTGGCATACGATTGGGGACACAGCGCGGCAGCAGCAATGCTGAAAGAGATCTCTGAAGCGGTTTTAATCGGTTTTAATCCGTTTAATACTGAGTTGTTATGGTCACGTATGCTTAGAGAAAGTTTTTGGGGCTTAGGTGGCGGACCGGTATTATATTCTGCCATGAGCGCCATAGACACCGCACTTTGGGATATTAAAGCCAAAGCGTTAGGCGTGCCTGTTTATCAATTACTTGGCGGTAAAGTCAATGACAAGTTACGCACCTACGCTAGCCAATTACAATTTGATTGGGATAGCGATATCAAAAAACTTATTGAGCCAGAAGAATATGCACAAGCGGCGTTAAAAGCGGTAAGTGAAGGTTACGATGCAGTTAAAGTTGACCCGATTGTGTATAACAAAGATGGTAGTTCGTCGTTTGACCGAACTAAGCTTTTTACCCGGCCACAAATGCGTCTTTTCGGAGACAGATTACGTGCCATTCGTGATGCGGTCGGTGAAGATGTTGATATCATTTTTGAATCTCACTCGCTTATGGGCGCGGCTTCCGCTATTCAAATGGGTAGAATTGTAGAAGAAGTTGACTGTATGATGTACGAAGAGCCGGTAAATTACTTAAACCCAGCTGTTCATAAAAAAGTGTCAGACAATGTTAATGTGCCTATTGCTGGCGGAGAGCGTTTATATCACCGCTGGGATGTGCGTCCTTACTTTGAAGATCAAAGTATTGATGTGTTACAACCGGATGTTGGCTTGTGTGGTGGCTTCACTGAAGCTAAAAAAGTGTGCGATTATGCTGATGTTTATGATATTCGTATTCAAGCCCATGTTTGTGGTGGCCCAGTAGCTACGGCAGCATCATTGCATTTAGAAACCGCTATTCCTAACTTCTTAATTCATGAACATCATACTTATGCCATTAAAGATTGGAATCGTGAATTATGTTTACAAGACCCTCAACCAGTAGATGGCTTCTTTCAAGTGACTGAAGTGCCAGGTATTGGTATTGAACTGAATGATGAAATAGTGAAACGTTCACCACATGTTACTATTAAATAATAGCTAAATGATCGTTAAGTAATTATTAACAATTTATAGCATACCAACGAAGCGCATTGTCATAACACAATGCGCTTTTTTCTTGTGTTGATAACGTTGTAATAAACTCATTACTTATTATTGATTGCCAGTAATCTTGGTAATTATTATGACTAAACAAGCAGAGTGGAAAGTTACTCGCTAACATCATTCTATCTTTACCAAAAGTATTGAAAATTAATACTAAATTTTGTGTTAACCAATCTTGTTTATAATCTCTGTTGATCATTTCCCACCCTGAACATTTTATTGCCACGTGAGGGTAACCAGATAATTTAAGTAAATTACTTTGCCAACGTTGCCATTCAATGGTCTCAATATTTCCAGGCGGAAAACCGGCATGATTAATGATGAAAGCAATATTCGTGTTATCACTAATAACTTCACACAGCGCATTGGCTGGCGCATGTTCAGTTAATGGCAATTGTGCTTCAAAAACTAAGGTTTCATTTCGTTGATTAGCAAGTTCGTTAAACGTATTGAAATTTGCTAAAACCTGTTGATTGCTGAGTAAACTGAGTGCTTGTTCATCTAAAATATGACGAACGCCAATAAAAGAAGTTAATAGCGCTAATTCATTAAGGCATTCATTAAATTGTTGACTCGAAAGCGTAAAATCAATGGCGGCTATTGCTCGAAAAGGCTTGTTACAGGTTTGCTCTAAATAGCTTAATTCTCGCCAAGGCTGCTGATTATCAAAGCCTGCTTCAATATGCACAAAACCCGCTAAGGTTAATGAAGGTTGAAGGGCTAAGTCTTGTTCTGTATATGCTTTATTAATACGTGCTTTATCAGGCCAGAAGGGTGGATTTTCAGGTTTTAGCCAATGATAATCCCCTTTGGCTAAAGCAAACAAATGCAAATGTGGATCAATTATTTTCATCTTTTACTCACACTTAACTCTACCATTTTATTGCGCAGTATAACCACCATCAATCACTTGTAAGCTGCCGGTGATAAATTTAGCTTTGTCTGATGCTAAAAATAAAACTAGCTCAGCCACTTCTTCAGGTTGCCCTAAACGGTTAAGTGGCTGCAAACTTTCTTCTTCACGATGAACCTCTGTTTTATCGGCACCCGATTTTTGGCAATAATTATCAATCGCTTGATGATATAAAGGGGTTTCAATGGTGCCGGGGCAGACCGCGTTGGCACGAATGTTAAATTGGGCATAATCTAAGGCCGTGGTTTTCGCCATAGAAGCCAGCGCACTTTTACTTAAGTTATAAGCAAAGGAATTGTGCTTAGCAATAAGGGCTTGATCAGAGGACATTAAAATAATAGCGCCACTGTTATTACTTTTCATATTAGGTAACACTGCTTTTATTGCCGCAAATGCACCTTTCACATTGATGCCTAATACTTTGTCAAAATCAGCCTCACTAGTCTCTTCAATGTTCGCAGAAAAGTGAATACCTGCATTCGACACGAGTACATCAATCGTGTGTAGTTGGCTTATTCGGTTAATAATACCGGTAACTTGGTCGATATTAGTGACATCACATAAACAAAATTCGCCTAATGTTGAAGGTGTTAAATCTAGATTGAAAACTAAATAATCATGCTTTAAAAATAATTTAACTATGCTTAAACCTATACCTGAACTGCCGCCAGTTATAATACAAACCTTTTTCATTAATCATCACTTTGTTGTTATTCACTCTTTGAAACTAAATCATACCGTTATCGTTAGGCGACTTCCATTTTCTTCTTACTATTATTTCGTTTCTTCTGCCTACTATTTCGTTATAATGACAGCAATTAAGTCAGTTGAGAATTTGTTATGAAAGCATGTGGTGTAGAAATAAAAAGCAATGAAGCAATCATTTGTATTATGTCTAAAGAGAATAGTTTGTATGATATTCCTCAGACGCGAGTACAAAAATTAGCGTTAGATAATGCCGGTGATGCAGAAGAAGTGAAAAAGTTTCAGTTTACTTTTGCTAAGTTAATGGAAGATTATCAAGTAACGGATGTGATTATTCGTGGACGTGCGTTAAAAGGTAAATTTGCTGGCGGCCCTATTGGCTTTAAAGTAGAGGCGGCAATTCAGTTAATACAAGATTTAAATGTTCAAATTTTAGCTGGCAGCTTTATTAAAAAAGAACTATCAAAAAGCCAAATCGACATCGATTTCCGTGATACTGGTTTGAAGCAATATCAAGAACAGGCTTTTGATACTGTATTTGCTTTCTTAGAAGGTCATTAAATAGTTTTATCATTATTAGTATGATAACTTTTGTAAAGCACTAATAAAGAATGTGTGTATTTATAAGCAGAAAAAGAGTATCAACTTTTTGTAAGGAGTATCTTATTACTCCTTTGTTGGGCTCGAATCCAAATTACATCAGGTGATTTAAAATTAAACTATGAATTCTGAATCAACTAAGTAGCTATTATAAAATAATAAAAATCACTTAACTTTAGGTATTAACGTTAGATATCAATTTTAGGTGTTAGCTTTAGGAAATGTTATGAAGGAACCTATGCGTCAACTCTATAAAGTAATATTACTAACCACTATTATTATGCTTCAAGCTTGTGGTAGTTCAGAAGATAAAACTGTTTTTTCTATTTCTGCTGATGTGAGTGAAGTTAATTTTAGTAGTGAATTTTTACAAGAGTCAACAGAGACCATTGCAATAAATGTAGATTTTGTTGGTGATGGTGTATTAGTTGGTTTCCCTCCAGACGCATCTTCTGCTCCTTGGTTAGAATATCGAACTGAAAACGTTACCGAGAACTCAGCTATTATTCTCATTGATGTTATTAATGCTCAGTTCCTACTGGCTGACACGTATGAAACAACGTTACGGTTAGCGACAAGTAATGAAGACTCAAGTAAGTTTTCTTTTCATGATATTGATATTTCGTTATTAATTTGGAATTTAGCGGTAGATACTGAAAAAGTCAGCTATAACGGCACTTTTGGTGATGAAACTATTCCTGCACAAAGCATTTCTATATTAACTGAAGAGAAGGAATGGACCGCAAGTACAGACGTTGACTGGTTGTCATTAGATGTTACTTCAGGTACCGGTGAAACTGAAATAGTTGTTACCCCTGATATCAGTGAATTTACTGAGTCTGGTTTACAACAAGGTAATATTATCTTAACGGATGTTGATTCAGGCGATATAAAATTAGTACCAGTAGAAGTAGCGTTAGATAATGTTTATTTACTTGCAGACCAAACTGCAGTGGCCTTAAGTTCAACTAATAATGCTTCAACATTAGAAAAAACAATCACAATTGGTAATAACACGGATTTAAATATTAATTGGACAGCGTCAACCGACGCTAATTGGCTGACGTTGACAAAAGTTAATGATGGGCAATTAAAAATAACAGCTGATTCAAGCCTTGCATCAGCGAATAATAATTCATCGGCTCAAGTGATTATTTCTGCTGACTCCGATATAGCAGCGATCAGTGAAACAATTACTATCAATTTTTATAACAGTAGCCAAGATGTAAGTAATAACGTTATTACGCCGTTAGCTATCAATAGTAGTGAGATCTTTACTTCCCCATTAAAGCCTGTCTTTTATCTTGGTGTAGGAAATGAGCTACTTACTTACCATCAATATACTGGTGAGCTTGAGTCTAGTGTAGAAATCTCTCCTGAAGGAACTATTCTAGAACAATTCATCATGCACCCCAATGGTGATTATTTGTTGGTAAAAGCTACTGAAACAGTAATACAAGAAGATGAGACTACAGCTGAAGTGGTTCATCGCTATAGCGTTTCACTTGACGATTACACTATTACTGAAATTATTGACACAGACATCATTAGTGAGCCAATCGCTATTGTTCGTTTGTCAGGGCGTTATTTTGTCATCACGCAAGCATTTGAGTTTGCGGATGAAAATCTTAATGTACTGCTTTGGGATGCTCCCAATGCGTTTCTTGTCAGTAAAGTAGCTGCCGCGTCTCAAGCTAATACACTGTTTGCTTTAGATAATAATACGGCTAGTTTTAAGCGTTATATTCCACAGGTAAATGACTTTGGTGATAATAAAGTTTCAGTTTCGTTAACGCATCAATACCACCCTGAATTATTAGCTGACGGGCAGCTTATCTTTGACTTTATGGTGACGAGTGATGAAGCTAATATTTATGCGCTTAGTCAAAGTAGTGAATGGATTAGTTTTGATGGCGATAACTTCGTTGATAATGGTTTATTAGAAGCTAACGCAAATGTTGTGACACTCTATTTAGCTAAAAATGGTGATAATCAGCCAAACTATTTCAGATTCAATAGCGCTAATGAACTGGGTTTTTATTTAGATGCTTATGATAACCACCAAACTATTTCCTCAACCACCTATACTCAAGGTGGACAGCCAGCTAACCTCAAGTTATCTAGCGATGATCAACGTTTAATTATTTATGTTGATTCATCAAGTAATACTGACCTTGATTCTCAAGTAGAGCTAGTAAGCATGCCATAATAGTATTCTTTACTATTCTAAATACTAAAAGGAGCATTTTGCTCCTTTTTTGCTTTTTAAGCTTAGCCTAATAACCAGTACGTATAAAAAACCATCAACATGGATGAAAATCTTCTTTCAAAAAAGTGAATAACATGATTTAATCAAACAACTGTTTGAGGTCAGACCACTGACTGTTTGTGTCAGTTATTATAAATTGACAAAATAAATATTGGAGAAGCACTATGCCAGAATATAAAGCACCGATTAGAGACATGAAGTTTGTCATGCAAGAGCTACTTGACTGCGATACCCATTATCAAAAATTAGGTTATGAAGATGCTAGCCTTGATATGGTTGACGCTATTATGAGTGAAGCTGCTAAGTTCACAGAGCAAGTTATTGCTCCTATTAATAAAAGTGGTGATGAACAAGGCTGTACTTGGACTGATGGCGTAGTAACTACTCCAGATGGCTTTAAAGAAGCCTACCAACAGTATGTTGAAGGCGGTTGGCCAACATTAGCACAAAACGTTGATTTTGGCGGGCAAGGCCTACCTCACTCATTGAATACTGCGTTAAACGAATTCTTTTCTGCTGCTAACCATAGTTTTGCTATGTATCCCGGCTTAAGTCACGGTGCCTTAGCAACAATTGAAGAGCATGGTAGCGAAGTTCAAAAAAATACTTTTATGCCTAAATTGGTTGAAGGTACTTGGACAGGCACTATGTGTTTAACTGAACCTCATTGTGGTACAGATTTAGGCATGTTGCGCACAAAAGCAGAGCTCAATGATGATGGTAGCTATGCAATTACCGGGACAAAAATCTTTATTTCAGCGGGCGAGCATGATTTATCTGACAATATTGTTCATATAGTTATTGCCAGAATTCCAGGTTCTCCAGAAGGAAGTCGTGGTATCTCATTGTTTATCGTACCTAAATTCAACGTAACCGACGCTGGTGAAGTTAGCGATAGAAACGCGGTAACTTGTGGTTCAATTGAACATAAAATGGGTATCAATGCTAACGCTACGTGTGTGATCAATTTTGATGGCGCAAAAGGCTATTTAATTGGTGAAATTAACCGTGGTTTAAATTGCATGTTTACCTTTATGAATGCTGCACGTTTGGGGGTTGCTAGTGAAGGTGTTGCAGCAGCAGATGCTTCTTTTCAAGGTGCATTAGCTTACGCTCAAGATAGATTACAAATGCGTTCTTTATCAGGTGTGAAAAATCCAAACGGACCAGCCGATCCTATTATTGTACATCCTGATGTTCGTCGTATGCTACTAACACAAAAATCTATTGCTGAAGGTGGCCGAGCATTAATTGGTTATTTAGCGCAATTAGTTGATATTGGTCATGCAAGTAAAGATGAAGCTGAAAAAGCAATAGCCGAAAGTAAATTAGCGCTATTAACACCTATTGCTAAAGCCTTCTTAACTGAGCTAGGCTTAGAATGTACAAGTCATGGCGTACAAGTATTTGGTGGTCATGGCTTTATTAAAGAGTGGGGCATGGAACAGTTAATGCGTGATACTAAAATTAGCTGCTTATACGAAGGTACTACCGGTATTCAAGCACTTGATTTATTAGCACGTAAGATTTTAGGCTCGAAAGGTGAGATATTGAAACCGTTTGGTGCTGAAGTTACCGCATTCTGTGTTGCCAATGCCGGCGATGAAGCGATGCAGGAATTCATTCAACCTATTATGACCTTTGGTGGTGATTGGCAGAAAATGACTGAAACCTTAGGTTTGAAAGCAATGCAGAACCCTGATGAAATTGGTGCTGCATCGGTAGATTACTTGATGTATTCAGGTTATTTAACCTTGGCTTATTTCTGGGCGAAAATGGCGAAAGTAGCACAAGAGAAATTAGCGGCTAGTGATGACGATAAAGCTTTTTATCAAGCTAAAATCAAAACAGCACGTTTCTATTTTCAACGAATTTTACCAAGAGCAAACGGCCATGCAGCTTGTGTAGCTAATGGTGCTGAATCAATGATGGCATTAGATAGCGAAGAATTTATTTTCTAAGTATATCTGCTGTGTTATCTAAAAAAGGGAAGCTATATGCTTCCCTTTTTTATTAAATTTCGGTAGTCGTCTACTTTTATAAGCGACCATTAGCTCGTTTATGACGTTATAGAATACGTTTAATCGTTAGTCACTATGAATACTCGGCTAAAATAACATCGGCTATTTTAGCCGCTATCATAATTGTCGGGGCATTAGTATTACCACTGATTAAGGTTGGCATTATTGAGGCATCAATAACACGTAACTTATTCAAACCATAAACTTTTAATGTTTGGTCGACAACAGCCATGTCATCATTACCCATCTTACATGTACCAACAGGGTGATAGATGGTATTAGCTTTGTTTTTCAAAAACATTAAAATTTCTTCATCTGTTTGTGTTTTCTCGCCAGGGAATATTTCCGAACCATTATTTTCACTAAGCGGTGATTGAGATAAAATTGAGCGAGCAACTTTTACTGCTTGAATCATATCTTGTTGGTCGTCTTCATGGCTTAGCATATTTAACGTGATTTTTGGGTGAAGGCTTACTTTATTACCGTATAAGGTGACACTGCCTCGACTCTTAGGTCGAAGTAAACAGGCATGTAGTGAAATACCATAGTTAAGTTGCATCTTTAAATTACGGCCATGATCATCAAAGGCCGCAGGAATAAAATGTAGTTGTAAATCAGGTCTAAGTAAATCAGGTTTTGATTTGATAAAGCCACCCGACTCGGCAACGGCAGAGGTTAATATTCCACAACGGTTGTCGTTTACTGTTTTATTATTTGATGAAAGAGGAAAGTACTTTAGCGCTTGTGTGAACAACCACCAAGCTGCTTTTGGGCGAAGTGCTAATAAATCATGACGGTTATGTTTATTTACTATCACAATATCTGGGTGATCTTGTAAATTTTGTCCCACGCCAGATAATTCATGCACCAGGGGGATATTATGTTTAGTGAGTTCTGCTTTTGAGCCTACCCCAGATAACATTAATAATTGTGGTGAATTAAAGGCGCCGGCACTTAATAGCACTTCTTTTTTTACGAAAATATTGTGCTGCTTGCCTTTTACGTTGTAGCAAACTCCCGTAGCTGCTTTATTCTCGTTAATTAATATTTTCTGTACTTGAGCATCAGTAATAACGGTTAAATTTTCACGATGAAGATTAGGTGTTAAAAAAGCTTTAGCGGCACTGCAACGTTGTCCATGTTTTTGTGTGACTTGGTAATAGCCAACGCCTTCTTGGTTTTCGCTATTAAAATCATTATTAAATACAAAGCCAGCTTGCTGGGCTGAAGAGATGAAATCATCGTGTATTGGTGGTTTAGAGCGTGAATCAGCAACGTTTAACGCGCCGCCAATACCATGAAATTCACTCTCGCCACGTTCTTGATGTTGTGTATTTTTAAAATAAGGTAAAACATCATTAAATGACCAACCTTTATTACCCAGTGCTTCCCAATGGTCGTAATCTTCTTTCTGTCCACGGGTGTATAACATTGCATTAATAGAGCTACTACCGCCTAATGTTTTTCCTCGCGGATTAAATATTTCTCTATTATTTTGTGATGATTCAGGTGCAGAGTGAAATTGCCAATTACGAACATTATCTTTGATTAATTCGATAATCCCTATCGGCATATGAATGCTCCAGTGACTATCCTTAGGGCCGGCTTCTAATAAACAAATTTGATATTTACCACAAGCGGATAATTTGTCAGCTAACACGCATCCCGCCGAGCCAGCACCAATAATAATAAAATCAAAATTATTCATAAAGCTTTCCTCTACAAAATAGGTCAGACCACTATGAGCTAAATTATTGATGATTTCAAGATTAATGATTAAGGGCATTTTAGTAAAAAGTATTACGGTTTTTTGTTTTATTTTTTGAAATAATAAGTATGCTGTGATCAAAATAAATAACAAAGATCATGAATAACAATGAAACTTCCTCAAATCGGTCCTGCATTTTTAGTCACCGCTGCCTTTATTGGCCCAGGCACAGTTATTACCGCTTCTATTGCGGGGGCTGATTATGGCTTCGCTTTATTATGGGCATTGCTATTTTCAGTCCTTGCGACGTTAATTTTACAAGAAATGACCGCTCGTTTGGGTATCGTTACCCAAAAAGGCTTAGGTGAAAATATCCGTCAAGCGTGTACAAACCCTTTATTAAGAGGCTTGGCTATTGCCTTAGTTCTGTCTGCTATTGTTGTTGGTAACAGCGCCTATCAAAGTGGCAATATTTCCGGGGCTAGCTTAGGGCTGGTGGGTATTTTTGAAGACATTGGCTTAGCGTTTAGTTCTGCTCAAACGATTTTCTCAATTCTCATTGGCACTATTGCTTTTTTCTTGTTAATTTCAGGTAGCTATAAGCTTATTGAAACAGCACTTATTTTGTTAGTGTCAATAATGAGTTTAGCGTTCATTATCACCTTTTTGTTAACAAAACCGGATGTAATGGTTTTATTGTCTGGGTTATTTAAACCAATTATACCTGATGGTGCTACGTTAACTGTTATTGCATTAATAGGTTCAACTATTGTGCCTTACAATTTATTTTTACACGCTTCAAGTGTGAGTAAAAAATGGCATGTCGTTAGTGATTTACCGCAAGCGAGAAAAGATTTGTATATTTCACTTCCGCTGGGTGGCTTAATTTCTATGGCTATTCTATCTACAGCCGCCACTGCTTTTTTTGGTTCGCAGGTTTCAATCACGTCAGCAGCCGATATAGCGCCAGCATTAAAGCCCCTGTTTGGTGATATGGCGAGTATTTTTATTGGTATTGGACTCTTTGCTTCTGGAATTTCGTCAGCAGTTACCGCGCCATTAGCGGCAGCCTTTGCCTTGAGCGGTATTTTAAATTCGAGTAAGGATTTACACTCTAATAGCTTTAAAGCTATTTGGATAGTCGTACTGTTTTTAGGAGTGCTAGGCTCTAGCTTAGGTTATAAGCCAATTGCCGTCATTTGGTTTGCACAAATAGCCAATGGTATTTTACTGCCTATAGTGACAATTTTTTTATTATGGATAATGAATACTAAGGTGCTCGGCGAGTATAAAAACAATATTTGGCAAAATACCCTTGGGGCAATCGTTGTTTTTGTTTCACTATTACTAAGTGGCCGAAGCTTAATGTCAGCGTTTGGTTTTTTATAAAAATTTAGACCGGTAATTTGTCGGTTCTTTATTTAAGATCAACAGCTAATTAGTTATAAATGTTATGCTATTAACATATAAAAACTCAGTGAAGAGCTCACCTTGCTAGGCTTTAAAAAAAGACAATCGTTCTTGCTAGTACTACTATTGGTTATAGCTAGCTATAACCAATATAGCTTTGCCAAAGTAACGCCTGTAGCGGTAAATGACGATTTACAAAAAGTGCTTAATGCCAGTCAAAATGGTGATGTTATTACCTTGTCGGCAGGGAAATACCTAGGTAACTTTATTATTGCTAAACAAATTACCTTGCGTGGCGAAAACGGAACCGTCATTGACGCTCAAGGCCACGGACATGGGCTTGTACTAAAAAACTCTTATATCACCATTGATAGCCTAAATATTATTAATTGGGGTGCTGATCTTGATGAAGAAAATTCGGGTATTTACGTTAATAACCAAAGAGTCAATGAAAGGGCCGTAGGCTTAGTTATTAAAAATAATAGTTTGTCAGGAGATGGCTTTGGTATTTGGCTCAATCATGCGACTAAGGCAACGATACTTAATAATAAAGTGAATGGTAATTTATCATTACCTTCCGCTAAAAGAGGTAATGGCATACAAGCGACTAATGTAACCAATAGCCACATTGCTGATAATGATGTTTTTGACGTACGTGATGGTATTTATGTTATCGCGAGTCAACATAATCTAATAGAGAAAAACACTGTGCATCAGCTACGTTATGGTATTCATTACATGAATTCTAACGATAATGTCGTGAAGGATAATACCGCTTACAACACTCGGGCAGGTTATGCTTTAATGAGCTCTAGTCGTTTAACGGTTACAGGCAATAAAGTCACCAACAGTGAAGATTACGGATTTTTATTGAATTTCTTGGATGAATCTACTCTTAGTGATAATTACATCAAAAACGTATGGACTAAGCCTGGAAATGTAATGGCAGGTCGCGCTGGTAAAGGTTTTTTTGTTTATAACTCAAGTGCTAACATATTAGAGAACAATACTGTTGATACCACCGAAATAGGCATTCATTTAACGGCAGGTTCAGAAAATATACAAGTTTATGGCAACAATTTTATTAATAATCCAACACCTGTGAAGTATGTATCGAATACCGAACAAGAATGGAGTAAAGACGGTCGTGGTAATTACTGGAGTAGCTATCTTGGCTGGGATATAGATAAAGACGGCATAGGTGATACTATTTTTGAGCCTAATGACGGTATTGATAAATTAGTATGGCAATACCCAGAAATGAAAATGATAATGGATAGCCCTGCTATCGTAATTTTACGTTGGGTACAGCAACAATTTCCAGTCTTAAAGTCACCGGGAGTCACCGATAGTTATCCATTAATGACCCCTCATTTTTCTCAAAAAAAACAGAACGATAATTCATTACTCATTAATCAGTTAACGCCAAGGGCTGTTCAATAATGACAAGCATAGGAAGGATAATATGAGTTCCCCGCTAGTTTCATTAGTTGAAGCAGGAAAGTCTTATGGGCAACTTAACGCATTAAACGCGATAAATATGTCGTTGAATGAAGGCGAAGTGCTTGGCTTATTTGGTCATAATGGTGCTGGTAAAACGACTATGATGAAGCTTATTCTTGGTGTTATTTCACCAAGCTGTGGCAAAGTAGAAGTGATGGGAATGCCACCTGATTTAAAAGAAGCTTGGCATTGTCGAAATAAGATAGGATATTTACCTGAAAATGTTAGTTTTTATGAGCAGTTAACAGGGCTAGAAGTACTGACTTATTTTGTTAAGTTAAAAAGCCCTACCAACAAAGATAGTAGAAAGCAGGCAATAGATTTATTAGAGCAGGTAGGCATTACTAAAGCAATACACCGTCAGGTAAAAACATACTCAAAGGGCATGCGTCAAAGGCTTGGATTAGCGCAAGCATTTATCAATAGACCAAAGCTCTTGCTGTTAGATGAACCAACGGTTGGCCTTGATCCTGTCGCGACTCAAGACTTCTATAAAACAGTGGACCAACTTAAGTCGACTGGCAGCAGTGTTATCTTATGTTCTCATGTACTGCCAGGTGTAGAACAGCATATTGACCGAGCAATGATTTTATCTTCTGGAAAGCTACTCGCTCTAGGAACATTACAAGCATTACGTAAGCAAGCTGAGCTACCTGTTATTATTAAATCGTCAGGAATAAATCACGCTATTGCTCAAAACAGTCATTTAACACAGTACTTAAGCGATGTTTACTCTAATACACTGAAAGTACCAGCGCATGAAAAAATAAAGGTATTAAAGCAGTTAATTAACATGGAAGGGCTAAAGGATATTGAAATAGAATCCCCAAATTTAGAACAAGTATATCAGCACTTTATTTCAGTGCATGAACTCACATTAAAGGCAAAAGATAATGGAGCACCGAGTTAATGCATCAAATATTTACGGTGGCCAGTAAGGAGTTTCATGATGGCCTAAGAAATCGTTGGTTGGTTTCCATAACGCTAATTTTTGCGCTACTGTCTACTGGCTTAACTTATTTTGGCGCTGCAGCATCGGGTGCCGTTGGGGTTACTTCGTTATCAACCACGCTTGCTAGTTTAGCAAGCCTGATCGTCTTTCTTATCCCGTTGATTGCCTTGTTGTTAAGTTATGACAGCTTCGTTGGCGAGCAAGAAAGCGGTACTCTACTTTTATTACTCACTTATCCGTTAAGTAAAAGCCAATTATTACTTGGTAAGTTTATTGGCCAAGGTGGAATTATAACCCTCGCTATCCTCGTGGGTTTTGGTGTTCCAGCTATAATTTTATATGGGCAACTGGGTGATTTAAATATTTTGAATACCTTTGGCTTATTTATTATCAGCGCTACTTTATTAGGCCTAAGTTTTACCGCTATTTCTTATGTTATCAGCCTTTCTGTGGCAGAAAAGTCAAAAGCTGTCGGTTTTGCCTTGATTACTTGGTTCTTATTTTCTCTCGCTTTTGACCTTGCTTTGCTTGCTTTATTAGTGGGAGTTGAAGAAGCCATAACACCACAAGGTTTAATACAATTATTGATGTTAAACCCAACGGATATTTTTCGTCTTGTGAATTTTATCGGCCTAGATAATCGTAATGTTAGTGGTGTGCTATCTATTGCTACTAATGCCAGTTTATCCTACACATCATTATTTTTAGCGTTAATTGCTTGGGTTATTATTCCTTTAGCATTAGCTATATTTATTTTTAAGAAAAAGACACTTTAACTAGGGTTGTTAATAATCCTTATTTACTGAGAATATTGACCATGAAACAGTACAAACTATTGGCGCTAATTACAGCGCTTACGCTAACCACTCCTTTGGTGATGTCTTGCTCTGATAATTCAGAACAACAAAAAGTTATACACCAAGCCGTCGTTATGGAATCAAGTGATGAATGTCATTTATGTGGCATGCTTATTACACGTTTTGACGGCCCTAAAGGTGAAGTTTTTCGTAAAGAGCAAGACGATAAAGTTTTTAAATTCTGCTCTACGCAAGATATGTTTAGCTATTATTTAGATCCAGAAAACACCCGTAATGTTGCTCAGATGTTAGTACATGACATGAGTAAAATGCCATGGGGCAGTGACAGTATTGATGATAAATATTTTATTGATGCGAAAACCGCATGGTATGTAGCTGGTTCAGACAAAATGGGAGCTATGGGGAAAACCTTAGCTAGCTTTAGCCAGAAAGCTGATGCGGAAGCTTTTGCCAAAGAGTTTGGTGGAGAAGTAAATAGCTTTGAAGATATTAACCTGAATACGTTAATGTAATATCAATTATTATATTAAAATCCCCGTGTTTATTTTTTATTAAATAAATCACTGCTTTATAGTTATTAAAGAACTTGCTAGGCTAAGGCAAGTTCTTCTATTTATAGCTTTCTCATCTATGTTTAAAACACCTATCGTAATCACTCTTTTAACTTTTCTTGTTGCTTGTTCAAGCATGAAAGAGGCGGGCGTGGTGTATCATGATGGTTTTGATTTTTCATCAGTGAAAAGTTATAGCTTATATGGTCGAAACTCTACTTTTACTGAAGCACAAAGCTTGTTAGATACTCGTCGCAATGCAATTGAAATTGCCATTGAACGTACTATGGCTAAACAAAACTTTAATTATGTTGAGCTTGAAAAAACTGATTTAATTGTCACTTATCATGTTGTTAGTGGTAGCCGTAAAGATTACGCTAAATATAATGAAGTCGTACGCTTTTGCACTTTCTGCTTACAGGCAACAACGTGGAAAACAGATCAACAATATTCAGACATTCGTCGAGGAAGCTTAATTATAGATTTAGTTGATCCTAAACAAAGCCGATCGGTATGGCGTAGTGTTTATAGCTTAGATTTAGAAGATAGAGAGAATAGCGCAGAGACAAACGATAGAATAAAGCAAGCAATCACCGCGATGTTGGCAAAATACCCACGTTAACCGAATCGCCTGTTTTAACTATTGCATTCTTGGTTATTACATTTAATATATTTTCCAAAAAACTATTCAATTTGCTATTCCCTGTTTATAATATCGACATTGATGTAAATCACCTATCTAATGCTTAAAAGCAGAGTAAAACTATGAATTTTCCCGATGATGAAACTGGCCAAATATTAGCAGAAATGCAACAAGCGGGTATTGACCTCAATGTAAGTCATGATGTGGTGTTCTTTCATTTATTTGAGAAGGAAACTAACGCGCAGGCTATGGTTGACTATATTAAAGAAAACATGAAAGATGTCACTGTTAATATGCATCCTGATGAAACACCTAATGTTTGGGATGTTGATTGTACTCTACAGCTAGTACCAAGTTACGACGCGGTAGTTAAGCAAGAAACAGAATTTGAAGCACTAGCAACTAAGTTTTCTGGTTATAACGATGGCTGGGGTGTTGAAGCGTAAGCTACTAATATTAAGGAGGAAACCTGAACGCTGGTTTCCTCTGTTCCTATAAGTTATTTTATTGCTAGAGAGCTTACTGGTCTTCCTTTTTTATATCTTCTTTCTCGACAGGCTCTTTTTCGATAATATCAAATGCAGGTAGAGAAACACGCCAATAAATAGCGGCTAACCTCACTAATAATGCACCTAAAATGGCGACTACAATAGCTTCATCTTCGGGCCAACCTTGTAATTGAAATATAACAAACAAACCACCACCTAGCATGGCGGCTAAAGCATATATCTCTTTACTTAATATCATTGGAATAACATTACACAGCATATCGCGAATCATACCGCCTGCGACACCCGTAATAGTCCCTAATATTATAGCGACAGATAAAGGCGCACCTAATGCAATTGATTTTTGTGTGCCTAATACGGCAAAAAGGGCTAGACCAAAAGCATCGGCAATCAGTAAAAAACGTTTAGGGATACGCTTAGGTTGTCGAATTAATACAATGGTAAGTAGCGCAGTGACTAAAACTACAAAAAGGTAATGAGTTTCAACAACCCAAAAAATAGGGGTTTGTAAAATAGTATCTCGAATGGTACCACCACCAACCGCAGTAACGAAAGCCAGCACGATGACACCAAAAGGGTCTAATTTATATTGACCCGCCATTAATGCGCCAGAAAGCGCAAATACAACAATGCCAAATATATTTAAGTAGTAGAGTAATTCAGTCATGAGTTAGTTATTATTTTAATATAGCTTATTGTAATGATTTTGTTTTTTATTTAACAATGATGACAGGTAACTTAGCTTCAAGCCAGCCATTCATATCACCAGTTAGATGTTGTAGATTCGAAAAACCATTTTTAGCTAAAACATCGATAGCAATAGCGGTACGACGGCCAGAGCGACAATAAACAACAATTTCACTTGATTTATACTGCTCTAAAAATGCAATGTTTTCTTCAATTGTGTCATGGCTAATATTAATGGCACCAGCAACATGGCCTGCGTAATATTCCGCTTCAGTACGAACATCTATTAATACAATGTTGTTGTTTGGTGTTTTAAGCACTTCTAACAAATTTTGCTGAGAAATTTGTGGTGCTTCACTTGCCAATACTGCCGTGGTGAAAAGGCTAAGTGTTAATGCTAATATTTTTATCACTCTAAACATGGTTTTTCCGCAGTCGTAATTAATCTATTTATTAATTATCTCTAATCTACTTGATTCTATGGAATTAGTCACCTGGAATTAGTCATGATCACCTCCGCTTGTTACACCTAATCACGACCCCTCAGCCTGAACCTCCATCCGTCATCCTGAACACCTACTCGTCATTCTGAGCTTGATTCAGAATCTCAAGTGTGTGGTGCCAATTTCATGGGATTCCGTATTAAGCGATCAACGGAATGACTGGCTGGTGACCTACGGCAGGACTGGGTTAGTGAACTACGGAATTATGAGGCCGACGGTCTAAGTAATGACAAGAGAGCTTATATATTTGATGCAATATATTCAATAGCAACAGCGACAAAGATCATCAAAAATAGACTGACAAGAATCATGTTATTAATCTTTTTAGTCGCATGAATAATATCAGCAATTTGTGGTTGTCTGGCTTTATCATTAAAACTAATTTTGCGTAATTTTTCAGGGGAATTCTTTTTATCATCATACATGGCAACACCGCCAAGTTTTATTGATAAATTTAGTGATAATAATAGCAAAGCAACATTGTTATTTAATTGAAAAAGATGTTTTCGACTTAAACGCCAAAATAGAATTAAGTTATTTCCTATGCTAGAAAACAGTAATAATAAAGAGAATATTCTTACTGGTAACCACATTATAAGGTTCACAAGGTACTTACTGTAAAGGCCGAAATACTTGTGTATTGTTAGCTTTGTGTTCCAGCAATAGTGCATTTCCAACAATAGTCGATAGCAAAGCGCCATTAAAGGACCAAGAGTAATAAAGATGAAAGCAACGGTATATCCTTGCTGTAAGGTGCGTAACAATTGCATTTCAATACACGCTTTACTTAAACCTAAACTTGATAAAGGCTCAGTCTCTCTTAACACCCAAGGTTTTAATGTTTGTTTGGCTACATAGTTTTGTTTAGCGGTTAACGCCTGTGCTATGTCCTTACTTACTTTCGTTATTCCAAATGAATCCAGAGCAATATAAAGCAGTAGCACTTGCCATAAAAAATCAACTTCGACGAAAGATTCAAACAGCCACAAAGTGATAATAATGGGTGGCAAGGTAACTACTATTGCAACTAAGCCTGCAATGGTTTGCTGATTAGGGGAGTTGGTTGGATTATTAACTTTATCGCTCAGCTTTTGGCAATAAAATTGAAAAAAACGCAGAGGCTCATGATAAATAAAATGACTAACGAACGCCTTACTGAATATTACCGTTAATAATATTAGTAGTTGATAGCTAAAAGAAGACAGTTCACTTAAGTTAGTCATTTTTCATTTACTCATGTTTTTTAGATAAAATATTTATGAACTAAGTGTTTTTCCCTTAAGTGCATTCAACATATTCATTACTAGCTTTGATGAATTTACTGAAGCCGTTTCTAAGTACTCATCAAAAGAGGTAGGTGACTCTTTTCCTGCAATATCAGATAGCGAACGAATAATCACAAACGGCGTCTTAAATTGATGACAAGTCTGGGCTATTGCGGCACCTTCCATTTCAACTGCTGCCATTGTAGGGAAATTAGCTCGAGCCTTTGCTATATCATCGTCTTTCGTCATAAAAGTATCACCAGTGGTAATTAAACCAACCATAGCTTGAATGTTATCAAGTTGCTCAATACCTTTTTTAGCGGCTTCTACCAAAGTAGCATCAGGAATATAAGCGGCAGGGTTTGCTGGCAATTGTCCTATCTCATAACCGAAAGCAGTAACATCAACATCGTGGTAGCGTACCTCTGAACTTACAACAATATCACCGACTTTAAGCTTGGCGTCAAAGCCTCCGGCAGAGCCAGTATTCACTACATAATCAGGTTGAAATTTATCAATAAGTATTGCTGTTGCTAAAGCTGCGGCTACTTTACCAATACCCGATTGCACAATAACAACGTCGTTGTTATCTAATTGTCCGTAATAAAATACATAACCTGCATGGGTGCTAGTTTCACAGTTCACTAACTTTTCTTTTAAAATAGCAACTTCTGGCTCCATTGCGCCAATAATACCTGCTTTCATGGTTTTCTCTTTAGCTTGTTAATTTATCAAGGATTATAACTTGGCTTGAAAAAAAAAGTTAGTTTATATTCGCTTCGCAAGAATTGTTAATAAGAAGAGTAAACAAAAGCCGGCTCGGCATTGTTTATGTTGTAGGTATAAATTTATTTTTTATAGCGAGTTATTAAAATAAGGATAAAAAAAACCAGTAACATTTTCATGTACTGGTTTTAGCTTTGTATTGTCGCGTATTTTAAATCAATATTTTAATGTGGCAGTGCTGCTACATTGTGCGCGGGTGCATTTTGTGCAGATAATCGACCAGGTATATTAGAAGATAATTCAGCTTGTGCAGCCGCCGAACTTAAAACACCTGAGCTTTTTCGTGCTTTTAGCATAGGTGCAGGTATATTGACGCCTTTAACTTTAGGTGATGGTGATTTATTACCTAATAAGCGAGAATTAATACAAGCGCGAATTTCATCTAGCGTATAGTTAGCTTTTACTTTGATTCTTAAATGTGGAATTGAAGCTGCTTCTAGCGCACCGCTAACAAACCAGTCTTTCTTAATTTTGTAGCCGCGTCCTTGAGTGTCTACTAAATCTACTGTACCCAGAAGTTTCATAGAAGAGCGCTCACAAATTATGAAGTCTAAATACTTTCCATCAGCATTGGCAGCTGCTTTTTGGCTGGCTCTATCAGACACACCGTTACGTATGGTTATTATGTCAGATAGCTTAACTCGATTAAGTATACGATATTTTGGCCCCATTGCTTGTTCTAGTAAATTTTGAAAGTTTTTTTCTGCAGGAGTAAAAACTGACATTTTACTGTCAAAAGGGAAGGGAAAACTGTTGTCATTTAATCGACTTGCTAATACCGCAACGATGACAATAAGGCTAATTAAAGCAAATAAAATAAGTTCCATAACATCTCCGGCAATTCAAATTCTTGACGCTTTATTCATTTAAGTAAATAAAACGCATACTTAACGCTAATTAAGCAGAATTTGTGCCAGAAATATAAAGGTTGAAACTTTAACGTTGTAAGTGAGGTTTATCAGGTAATAAAATTATTTATAGTATGACTTTTAATTATCTTCTATCACCTGTTATATAGAGCTATTAGGTCGGATATTTATCTTCTAATGCTGCATATAACTGTTGTTGAAAGTCACTAGCACTTGTATCAAGTGTGTTTACCAAATTTGCTAATACTTCGTTGTCTTCTTCGCCGTGCCAAATTTTAATATAGCTACCTTCTTTATAGCCATGATCTTGACGGAAGAAATTTAACGTATTTTTACCTACGTATTGACGGAATAACTCATCTAGATCCATATTCATTAATGACATACAGTCAGCTAATGCCTTGGCGTCAAATGACTTTTCAGTAACAGCTGCTGATGCTAAGTTTTCTAAGGCAATTTTGAAGTCATCTTCACCAGTACCTTGGTGTAACTCTTTAGCAAGTTTTGTCGAGATTTTTTCAACGCTGGCGCCGCTCATTAAGCGTAAACTTAAACCAAAGTGAAAAATATCAACCAATTCAAGCTGAACTTGAGCAATGTCAATTTCTTGATGTTTCCACCACTTCCAGCCATGGTGGTCTAGCATTTCAGCACATTCAACCCAAATAGCGCGATACCATTCGTAACCATTGCTGCGCCACGTTTCGCTTACTCTTGAATTCATAGCATCTTGCATGGTTAACATTTGATTGATTTGCTTTTGTGCAACCGACAAAGCAGTAGATAATTGTTCGCTCATTTTCTTCTCTGATAATTAAAGGATCAGAGCTATTTTGCCGTAGCTAATAAATAGTAGCAATAGTATTGATAGATTTATCTTGTTTAATACCAGTTTCATTAATTAAGTGAACAATTTTATACGTAGAAAAAATTGCCTAATACAATGCATTTATTTCAATAACTAGTTGTTCTAATTATTAAATAAATAACGATGTAGTTGGTGATTTTAGCAAGTAGAAATGATCACATAGCTAGTGAGATTGCTATAAGAATAGAATAACGCCAAATTACCTAGGTAATTTGGCGTTATAAAGTGGTTTACTTGTCAGTTCTACTAATTATTAATTAGCAACAATTTTTCTTAGCTATATTTACGTTTTGCACTGATTAACCCTAGGAAAGCAAGTGCAAATAAAGCAATACTTGTTGGCTCTGGAACACTTGTAACCTTATCTGTTGTTAATGTTGTTGCTATATTGGCAACCTTTAAATTATCAAATGCTACGCCAGCAACTTTAATACCATCGAATGCTAAACCAGAATCAAAACTACTATCAATCCAATTAGCCACACCAAATTCAAGATAGTAATTACCTGTATCTACAATTGAATAATTTGATTGAATCCAGCCTGTATAGCCACAAGTTGAAAGAAAACATTTTCCAGAATCAGCACCTAAAGGTTCCCATTCAGATCCACTATTTACTATACTTGCAGTTGTAGTTTTTAATACTGCTTCAGTAGTTGGTAAGCCATTGCCAGCTACGATGTCAGTAACAATATTAGTACTTGCAGAGAATAACATTGCGACTTCTTTGAATGATTCATCTAATAAACGAGTCCAAGCATAATCTGAAAAACCAGTACCATCAGATGTTACATAATTAAAATAGAACTCTAAGTCGTCACCAGAATTAGCTGAAAATAAACTTGATTGTAAAACAGAACCGTCAGCTCCCAATAAACCAGTTAAACCAGTTAAACCAACATTTTTTACACCTGAGTCAGTTGATACCCAACCATAATTTGTATTGCTTGTAGGTGGTGTTGTTACTACACCATTAGCTGAACTAGTACCGCAATTACCATTACATTCCCAACTAGAAGGGATTCCATTTTCAAACGTACTGGAGATTAATGTCGCTGATGTATTTAATGAAATAACTGATACGGCAGCTGTAATAATATATTTGATTTTGTTAAGCATTTTTTTATACCTCTATGAATTTAAAATTTTCTTTCGCTTACAGGTCATACCAGAATGCACAGGTCATACCAGTTTTTATTTATGCTTTAATAACAATGCTTTAGTTTTTATCTTTTTATTTTTTTATGAACAATGTAAAGAAACACGACAATAAATCGAAAGATACTTTACGATTGGCTAAACAGTTTCTTTCTAACCATTGCGCGATAATCTTTTGGCGTTAATGATAAGTTTTGTTTAAATAAACGAGTTAAATGCCCTTGATCTTGATAACCAACATGGTAAGAAACCTCTTGTATGGATAGGTTACTCGACGCAAGTAAATCTTTAGCCGCTTCTATTCTTAGCTGTTGCCAATATTCTGTTGCACGCATACCTGTAGCTGTTTTGAAGCGGCGAGTAAATGAACGCTGGCTTAAACCAAATTGCTCAGCTAGCTCGGCTAAACTCAGTTCACTACTTAAATTAGTACGTAACCAAAATTGTATTTGTGCAATTAATTCATCGGCATGTCGATCAACAGCGCCTTCTAAATATCGCTGCTCTTCATAAGGTTTTCTAATTTCATGAGAAAAGTTACTTTCAACATTTTGTGCTGCAGCTCTTCCGTAAGTTTGACGAATAATATGAACAATAATATCAGCTAATGCGTTTAAACTTGCTGCACAATAAATACGCTCTGACTGAGTAATAAAAAAATCAGGCTTAATTTTAACTTTAGGATAATCTCGTTTGAATTGATCAACGTAATGCCAGTGTGTTGTAGCACTATGATCATCAAGTAATCCCGATTCTGCCAAAAAGCAAACACCCGTACCTACGCCCAGTAATATCGAACCTTGTTGCCAGCAGTGTTTAAGCCAAGCAATTAATTTTTCGTGCTTTCTTAATACTGGTCTAGGATTACGCCATAAACTTGGTATGAGAATTATATCGGGTACGTAATCCTTATCGTTAGGTAAATCATTAAGGGCAATATCCGGTAATAATTGAATACCTGCGCGTGAGGAAATAGGTTTATTTTCTTGGCTAACTAGTTGGGTTGTAAGTTTTATTGTTGATTTATCATATCGACGAGCAAAGGCTTCACCAGCTAATAACATTTCAAGGGGAAGTGTTAATCCTGTGGCCAGTACATGTTGATAAATAACTAAACTCACTCTTAATTGGCTTGTTTTTGAATCATTATTATTTTCTACGGACATGTGATTATCTAAATAAATTCTTTTGGCCATTATGGCATATTTTATGGCCTTTTTAACATATTAATCTTTTCCTCTTAACTATAAACTAGCGCTATTAAATTGGTTCTTTCTCGTTACTTTATTATCGTATTAAAGGTTATTTACATGACATCATTACCTGTAGTTATTGGCATGGGTGGTATTAATGCCGCTGGCCGAACATCATTTCATCAAGGTTTTCGCCGTATCGTTATCGATAAAATAAATGCGCAGGCGCGTGAAGAAACGTTTGTGGGTTTAGCTAGCTTAATGAAGTTAGTGTCGATGAAGGATGATCAATTAGTTGATCAGGACGGAAATGTTATTGCTGTAAATGAAGTTGAAGCTAAATTTGGGCAACAAATCCTTGATGGAACATTAATTAGAAAAATTGAAAAGAATCACTTTGATGTTGATGCAACGCATTGGCACCAAAAAATGAATATACGCCCTACAGACAGCAATATTTCATTTGAATTACGTACTAAAGAGCTACCTCATCCGCTTCCGCATACATGGTTGGTTACTGATCTTGGCGATGGGAATGTTCGAGTTGAAATTCCAGAAGAATTGACAGTATTTCATGACGCATATCGTGATAATCCTATTAAAGCTGCAGGACAAATGCCAACCGGTTTTGAGCCTGGCACTCTTTATAATAGCCATTATCAGCCACGCGGATTACAAGCTACAATTTTTGCTGCTACGGATGCTATTCGTTCAACGGGTATTGAATGGGATGCTATTTTAGATAAAATCAGTCCAGACCAAGTAGGAACGTACTCTGCTTCAATTGTTGGACAGATGCAGCAAGAGGGCTTAGGTGGTTTATTAAAAAGCCGTTTAACTGGCTCTAGAGTAAGTACTAAGCAATTAGCATTAGGGCTAAACTCTATGTCGACTGATTTTATTAATGCCTATGTCACTGGTAATGTTGGCACTACATCGACGTCATCAGGGGCATGTGCAACTTTTCTTTATAATCTGCAATCAGCAGTACAAGATATTCAAGCGGGTAGAGTACGTGTTGCTGTTGTTGGTAGCGCAGAAGCGCCTATTACGCCTGAAGTTATTGAAGGCTTTGGTAATATGAGCGCCTTAGCGAACGAAAAAAGTTTGCAAAAATTGGATCAAAGTGAAACTGTTGATCACCGACGTACTAGTCGTCCGTTTGGTAATAATTGTGGCTTTACTATCGGTGAAGCAGCACAGTTTGTTGTATTAATGGATGACGAACTTGCGCTTGAAATGGGCGCTAAAGTATTGGCTTCTGTTGCGGGTGTTTTTGTTAATGCTGACGGTTATAAAAAGTCGATAACTGCACCGGGTCCTGGTAATTATATTACGATGGCAAAATCGGTTGCATTAGCGCAACATATTCTCGGTAAAGAGTCATTACAAGAGCGTAGTTTTATTCTGGCACATGGTTCAAGTACACCACAAAATCGTACTACTGAATCATTAATTTATGATCGTATCGCGACCAGTTTTGATATCAATAATTGGCCTGTAGCAGCACCTAAAGCATTTGTTGGCCATACTATTGGTCCTGCAAGTGGCGATCAAATGGCGATGGCATTAGGTATTTTTAGTGACAATATTATGCCTGGCATCACAACAATTGATAAAATAGCTGACGATGTTCACAGTGATCGTTTAAACATTGCGATTGAGCATTGGCATTGTGGTGATATGGATACTGCTTTTATTAACTCAAAAGGCTTTGGCGGTAATAATGCTACGGCAGTGGTACTTTCACCTAAAGTTACCATAGCAATGATGAAGAAACGTTATGGCGAACAAGCGATGAACGAATATGAGCAAAAGCTAGTGCTTGTTGAGCAAGCGCAAAATGAATATCGTCAACGTGCAAACCAAGGTCAGTTTGATGTGATTTATAAATTTGGTGAAGGTTTACTTGATGAAAATGAAATTGAAATTAATGATCACAGCTTAAGCTTTAAAGAATTTAAAAATAAAATTTCTTTACCTGCGGAAAACCCATTTGCTGATATGATGTAATGCAGCTTAGATAACCTGAACTCGGTTTAAGATATTTTTAATTGATAAATAAAAAGCAGCTACGGCTGCTTTTTTGTTTAAATAATGTAGTACATCTCACAAAGGTAAAGTCATGAATCAATCAATCAAAGCAGCGCTTTTATCTGCGCTTGTCTATCCGGGAGTAGGGCATTTTTTTCTTAAAAAGTCACTGATGGGTGTTATTTTTGCTGGTATTTTCTCTATACCTTTATATTTTGTTATCAGTGAAATTATCGCTAAAGCAGAGACAATAGTTGATCAAATTACCAGTGGAGAAATAGCTTTAGACTCAGCAGTTATTTCAGCATCATTATCAAATTCTATGTCTGGTGTTGAAGGGCAGGCATTAGATATGAATATCTATGTGCTAATTATTATCTGGGTAGTCGCCATAATAGACTCGTATAGACGAGGTATGGCAAGTAAATAATGTTACTGAACTGAACTGAACTGAACTGAACTAAGCTGAACCGAATTGAACTAACTTAAAGTCATTGGGTCTACATAAAACCTAATGTAGAACGGTAATATAGTATTTGTTATTAGATGGATTGGTAATAAAAGGAAATTTTGCTAAGTCATCATCAATGAGAGGCTCTAGTGTTATAGGCCCTTTATTGAAAAAGCATTCTACTGCTATTTTTTTATCGCTACTAGTGCACGTAGTACTGTTATTACTGCTTTTTACGGCAGAAACAAAACAAGCTAAACAGGTTAATATTACTCATAAAGCGATCAAGAGTTACCTCTATAAAATGACTGCTAAAGTAGCAGTAAAAGAACCTATCTTAGTTAAAGAAAAGCCTAGTGATATTAAAGCAACTGAACAGGTTAAGTTAAGCCAAGCAATTAAAAAACAAGATGAAGTGAAAAGCACTCTAAAAGATCCTCTCATTGCGTCATCACCCAAAAAGAACGTTAACCTTACTGCAAACAAGTCACAAATAAATAGCTCGAGTAAAGCTGAGTTGCTAGTTAAACCAGTAATACCATCTAAACCTAAGCCCAAAGTGACAAAAAAAGAGTCAGCCACACCTTCTTTTTCAAGTTATCAACAACTTCAAAATTTGCGAAGTTCGCTTAATAACAAAATGCTTACGCAAGAATTTTCAGAGTCACAACAATTTAGATCACCTTCGATGATGCATGGCGAGCAAATACCGGTTCCTCATTCGGATAAACAATTAAGCGAAGAAGAAATACGACAAAAAAATACAGCAAGAATGTCTAATGACATTTCAATTACTAAAAATGATAATGGTACTTGTATAATAAAAAGAGAACAGTTTCTTGGTAGCCCAGTAGAAGCATCAACGTCTTTTTTTGCCTGTGGTGAAAGTAAATTTGATAAAAATTTTCGTGAACATATGAAAAAAGTACAAGATAAAATAATGCCTAAAAGATAAGATGATAAATAACTGTACACAAATACAGTGTATGGGTTATATTTAATATATAATTTGATAACACCTGCCTTATATTTGAAATTATATATTGCTGAAAAGCCTAGTTTAGGACGAGCTATTGCCGCAGCACTTCCTAAACCTCATAAAAATCATAAGACCCATATAGAAGTCGCTAATGGCGATGTTGTTAGCTGGTGCGTAGGACATATTTTAGAACAAGCTGATCCTCAAGATTACGATGATCGATTTAAAAAGTGGTCTATGGAAACATTGCCTATGCTCCCTCAGCAATGGCAGTTAAAGCCTATTGCTCGCACACGTGACCAGTTAGCAGCACTACGTAAGCTTGTTAAACAAGCTGATGATATTATTCATGCAGGTGATCCTGATCGCGAAGGTCAGCTATTAGTTGATGAAGTTATTGATTTTTTTAAGGTATCTAAAGCTAAAAAATTAAGAGTTAAACGACTATTAATTAGTGACTTGAATTTACCTGCCGTTAAACGCTCGCTTAACGCCCTTAAAGACAATCAAGACTTCATGCCACTATCAATCTCAGCATTAGCACGTTCACGAGCTGATTGGCTGTATGGTCTTAATTTAACCCGAGCATATACATTGCAAGGGCAAAAGCAGGGTTATAATAGTGTTTTGTCAGTAGGGCGAGTACAAACGCCTATTTTAGGATTAGTTGTTCGACGTGAACAAGCAATCGCGGAATTTATCTCTAAACCTTATTACCAAGTACTTGCGCATTTAGCACTTAATGAGTCAGAAGATAACAATGATTGTTTTACTGTTAAATGGCAACCGAGTGAAGCATGCCAGCAATATTGTGATGAAGAAGGGCGGGTGTTAGTTAAAGGGTTAGCTGAAAATGTTGTTACAAGAATTAATAATCAACCCGCTATTGTAGAAGACATTAAGACAGAACAAAAACAACAAAACCAACCTTTACCCTTTAACTTATCTAGCTTACAAATTTCTGCTGCTAAGCAGTTTTCAATGAACGCAAAGTTAGTGTTAGATGTTTGTCAGGCGCTTTATGAAAAACATAAACTTGTTACCTATCCACGTTCAGATTGTCGTTATCTTCCTAAAGAGCAGCTGAAACAAGCGCCAGGTATTATCAATATGTTAGCGGCTTCTAACTTACCTTGTAATGTTCAAGCAAAAAATTCAGATAAAACGATTAAAAGTAATGCATGGAATGATAAAAAAATCACTGCACATCATGCCATTATCCCAACAGAAAAATCACCTAATAATATTAATTTAAATTCGTTTGAAAAAAACATTTATCTATTAATTACGCGACAATATTTGGCGCAGTTTTATCCTGTTTATCGGTATCAACAAACCAAGTTAACGGTAAAAATTGCGGGTGGGTTATTCGCAACCAGTGCTAAGGTTGAACAGCAACAAGGATGGAAGGTACTATTTCCTCGGCATGATAAATCGTCAGAGCCAAAAGATACCTTTTTGCCGGCATTAACAAAAGGACAAGTGTTGCATTGTAAGCGAGGGGAGTTAATTGAAAAGCAAACCTCTCCACCAGAGTCTTTTACCGATGCTACCCTGCTAGGCGCTATGACAGGTATCGCTCGTTTTGTTAGTGATGTGAATATTAAAAAAGTATTAAGAGATACCGATGGGTTAGGCACCGACGCTACTCGTGCAGGGATTATTGACTTACTCTTTAAACGTGATTTTTTACAGCGACAAGGGAAGAAAATTATTGCCACTGATGTTGGCAAAGCACTTGTTAATGCACTGCCGATAAAAGCAACCTTACCTGATATGACCGCACAATGGGAGTCAACATTAACGGCTATTTCAGAGCGAAATGCCAGCTATGTCAGTTTTATGGACCCTCTAATTAGTACTATTACTGAGATGATTTCAGAGGCGAGCCAACAACCTTTTTCAAATTTACCTAAAGTGGCCTTTAAGCCAAAAAGAAAAGCTGGCGCTAAGCGAAAATTTACTAGAAAACCCGCAATGAAAAAAGTAGGGTGAGACTGTTATACCAGTTTAATTAAGTGAACAACTTTATACGTATAAAAAATCGCCTAATACAAGGCATTTATTTCAATAACTAGTTGTTCTAATTATTAAATAAATAACGATGTAGTTGGTTGTTTTAGCAAGTAGAAATGATCACATAACTAGTGAGATTGGTATTAAATATCATTGTTAATTAACAAGTATAACAAGAGATATAAACCGCCTACGTCCTTATGTTAAGTCGCAGGCGGTTATACTAATAGCGTCTAAGCTTTTAGCTGATTTCCAATAGGCAATTGTCTAATGCGTTTACCACATGCGGCAAAAATAGCATTACATAACGCAGGGGCGTAAACAGGAGTGGGAGGTTCACCAACACCGGCTGGAGCCGCATCACTTTGAATAATTTCCACATCTATTTCTAATGGACCGTCATTCATACGTGGCACGAGGTAGTCGTGAAAATTACTTTGTTGCACACGACCTTTATCGAAAGTAATCCCTTCACTAATGGCAGCAGTAAGGCCATAAATAGAACCACCTTGAACTTGGTTAATTACGGTATCCGTATTGACTACCGTTCCGGCATCAATGCTTGCCCATGACTTAATGATTTTTAGTTCACCGCTGTCTGAAACCTCTACTTCAACCACAGTGGCCACGTAGCTTAAGAAGCTTCGATGTGCCGCTATACCTAAACCTCGGCCTTTAGGGAGCTTTCTCCCCCATTTACTCATCTCAGCAACTTTTTCAATGACATGACGTAACCTACCAATATCTAACGGATAAATAGCTTTATCGCCGCCGTAATTATCGTATTCGCCATTTTGCTCAGTAATATCTAAAATGCGGTCAGGGCCGATGGTTTCAAGCAAATAGTCTTTTTGATCGCGACCAGCCTTGTGAGCTGCTTCGGCGATAAATGACTGTATAGCAAATGCATGAAAAACATTCGATACAGACCGCATCCAACCAATTCTCGCTTTGGCTGGGGCTTCACCGTTTTCTAACTTCATGTTAGGTGTGTTAATTGGGTTATCGGTAAATCCTAAACGTAACTCGAAGCTGCCAGCTTTGGTAGCGCCTTCTTGAAAGGTCGATGTAATAGGCGAAAATGCAGTCCGGTGTAAATATGCTTCAATTTTGCCATTTTTATCTAGCGACGCTTCAATGTGTTGAGCTGAAACTGCATGGTAGAAACCATGTTGTATATCATCTTCACGCGTCCATTGAACACGAATAGCCTTACCCGTTTTCATTGAAAGATAAGCAGCTTCTGCTGAGAAATCAGGCTTAGACTTACGGCCAAAACCACCACCTAACATAGTAACGTGAACGTTAATTTGTTCTTGTGGCATACCAACCATGGCAGCTACTGTTGCCATATCTGCTTGCGGGTTTTGTGTTGCAGCCCACACGTCTACACGGTCTTTGTAATACATTGCTGTAGCACAAGGCGGCTCCATTGGTGCTTGAGCTAAATGCGGTGCATAGTAATCTGCCACTAGCTTATCGCTGTCTTTTGCTAGAATACTTTCAGCATCTCCGATTGAGCGCACAGACGACTGCGACGATGCCACTGTAGCTAACAAGCTCTCTTTAAAGGTCTCTGAATTATAGTCACCATTTTTACCGTCATCCCATGCCACTGTTAATGCTTTGCGGCCTTTCATGGCTGCCCAAGTATTATTGGCAATGATGGCAATACCACCTTTAGGCTGAAACATAGGTGCGCCTTGCGGTGCAGGGATTTCTACTATGTCTACAACGCCTTCTATTGCTTTGGCAGCTTTTGCGTCAAAACTTTTAACTTTGCCACCAACAACAGGAGGGCGAACAATCATTGCGATAAGCGCTTTCGGCTCTAGTACATCGGCAGCAAACGTGGCTTTGCCTGTTACTATATCTTTTAAATCGACATGTTCCATGGCGGTATTAATGTAACGCCACTCACTACGCTTTTTAAGCGGAATTTTATCTGCTTCTGGCGGTGTAATGTTTAACGCATCATTGACCAACTCAGCATAAGTTAGGGTTTTTCCTGATGTATGAGTAACAACGTGCTGCTCAGCTGAACATGAATCTATAGACACATTCCAGCGCGTTGCTGCCGCTTGTCGCATAAGATGACGAACGCTTGCGCCCATTTCACGTAAACGCTGCATATTGTAACGAATGCTGCGTGAACCATCGGTATTTTGGTCACCGTATTTAGGATCGCCTTTACCTTGGATAACAACAACCTTGTCCCAAGAAGCTTCCATTTCATCGGCAACAATTTGTGCGATTGCAGTACGGATTTGCTGACCCATTTCAGAACGATGACAGGTGATTTCAACAACACCATCTGGACGTAAGGCAACAAATAAATTAGCTACTTTTGATGATTCTGATGGTTTAGCAAGTACACCAGCCATTGCTCTAGGCGCTGCACCTGTAAAATAAGTACCAACGACTAAAGCACCTACTGCGACACTAGACTTTAAAAAATTACGACGGGTTAAATCAAAATATTGGCTCATGCTTCTTCTCCTGCTTTTTCAGGAACATAATAAGCAACACCAGCCATTGATTTAGACGCAGATTTGATCGCTTTATGAATGCGAGGATAAGTACCACATCGACAAATATTGCCTGACATACTTTGTACAATCTCATCATCACTAGGTGTAGGGTTGCTTGCCAGTAAACTAGCTGCTTGCATCATTTGACCACATTGGCAAAAACCGCATTGTGGCACTTTATGTTCTATCCAAGCTTTTTGTACAGGATGCTCACCGTTTTCACTTAAGCCTTCAATAGTTGTTATTTTACTACCTGAAACTGCAGAAATAGGTAATGTACATGAGCGTTGTGCCTCACCGTTTATATGAACAGTACACGCACCACATTGTGCCATACCACAGCCAAATTTAGGACCTGTTAGTTGTAACTCATCCCGTAAATACCAGAGTACGGGCGTAGTCGGGTCGCCTGAAAACTTACGAGTTTCACCGTTAACGGTAAACGTAATCATGATTTGCTCTCCATTGTCGTAAGTAAACGATTATGCTTCGCTTTGCTTACATTGCTTGATTGGAACTGTTGACGTCTCTAACCGTATAGTACTAAACCTAATATTTAGTGTACTAGCGATTCACCTCTTAAACTTTGTAAGACTTTGTAAGGGATTTTAAATGAGGTTGAATAAACTAAAGATACGCGTACTTTATCTTACAGTCAAACTAGCCTTGATTTTCAGGTGTTAGTTATGAGGTTCTGGGTGAAAAGCCCTAGAGTTAATAAGGTCAAATGTCATCGTTTAACCTGTCATAAAAGCGATACTGTTGATTTTCTTAATAGGGTATTATTTATTTTAATTTACCTTGCTTGGAATAAGAACAATGAGGATTAACGATACCGCTAAGAAGAATTATGAATGGGTTGAAGAAATGGGCTGGCATAATAAAACCACATTAGAAGCGTTAGCACTGGTTGCTTCTGAAGTGGGCGAAGCAATCAATGAATGTAGAAATGAAAAGCCAACGGATGCTTTTGGTGAAGAGCTTGCTGATATTATTCTTAGAGTGCTTGATATTGCTCATTGGCAAGGGATAGATATGGAACAAGAGATCACTAAAAAAATGATGATTAACGAGCAACGCGGTACAAGAGGCAGAGAAAAATAACATGGTTAAACTCTTATTTATCTTTATTCTTTTATGCTGTTTAAACGCTTGTAGTAATAAAGAACTGTACCAAGCTGGGCAAGATTATCAAAAAAGTGAGTGCGTTAAAAATGCTTCATCAGAAGAGCAGCTTAATGATTGCTTAACAAGGAATAAAAAAACTTACGAAGTTTATAAACGAGAGCATGACGAAGTTATTGAAAAATAATCAGGGTCATTATTTAGTTCGAACTATCGTTTCGCTATATTGTTAAAAGCCAACACTGTTCAACCAATTGTTGGCTTCGGTCGAATCAACACAATACTTTATCTCTACATTGGTAAATAATTTATAGGTTTCTTCCAGTAAGCTTTTTTGGATAGAAAGACCAAAAACAACCGCTAAATATTGTAAATTTTGATTGTTTAACCATGAATATAGTTCAGATATATAACTTCTGGCATCAGGTGTTATTAACTCCCATTGAGTCAGATCTACTAAGCATGCCCAAGGCTCATTGTTCATTTGAATAACGAGTTTTTTTAATTCCTGTCCCCAATCTATCGCGGCTTCATAATTCCAAGAATCATAAGCCACAAAAGTAAGGGTGTTTTTATTAACTGTTAATGTATAAGAGCCGTGTGACTTCATTAAAACCTCGAAAAATATAACGAAACCTAATCTTTCTCGTTTAATAAGAAAATGCCAGAAAAAATGCCAGAAAATATGGCTATGTTAATCGTTCTGAATTAGACCTTTCAATTCTTTTTTAACAAACGTTGGCAAAGCGAATGCCGCGGTGTGTAATTGATGGTTGTAATAATCAAAGTCTAAACCGCTATCAATTACACGTTGTGGGTTAAAATCATTAATTGGGTGATGTTTTTTAGTCGCAAAAGTAAAACTCCATAAACCACCAGGGTAGGTTAAATTACTAAAGCTATATAAAAAGCACTGATCAAAAACATTATTTAATACGCTTAATAATGATTGTTGAATGTCCATGGCATACCAAGACGATTCACCTTGTGACACAACAATACCGTCATCGGTTAGACAATTAAAAACATCTTGATAAAACGCTTCACCAAATAATGGTTGTGCAGGGCCAATAGGATCTGTGCTATCAACAATAATCACATCAAACTTTTCTTTAGTATTTTTAACAAATTCTACACCATCACCAATAATTAAATTGATTTTGGGATTTTCAAGCGCACTAGCTGTTTGTGGGATGTGCTCCTTACAAGCGTCAACCACCATAGCGTCAATTTCTACCATGGTACATTTTTCAACCTTGCTATGACGTATTACTTCTCGTGCTGTACCGCCGTCACCACCACCAATCACTAAAACGTTTTTAGGGTTAGGGTGAACAAACAAAGGTAAGTGAGAAATCATATCGTGGTAAGCAAACTCATCGCGCTCAGTTACCATAATTAAACCATCATTAAGTAACATTTTTCCATGACCTTTGGTGTCAACAATATCGACTGTTTGAAAGTCACTTTTACCTGAAAATAATACGTTCTCTACTTTAAAACGTAAGCCTAAAAAGTCAGAAAATTTTTCTTCTACCCATAAATCAGAGTGCATGGTTTTCTCCGGTAAGATCTAGCGCTAGTGGTGTTGAATATTGTGTTTCGGGTGTAATAAAGCTAGCGAAACAAACGAGGTAACCATTGTCTAACGTTTTACTGACTAATGAATTACTTATATAAGGACTCTTAATCGTAGTCGTTACTTTTTTTGAAAATTGAGGGTCATTAAAGCCAAGTAAATCAAAAGAAGAAGGGCTAAGAATATCAAGAATTTTTGACGCTATAGTAAATAAATCCAGATTTGATTCAAAGCTAACATAGCTACTACCTGCTTGAGGTGTAACATGAATAGTATAGTAATCTGTACCTTTAATAGCGTTAAGTGAATAACCATAAGGGTCAAAGACAAAATCATCAATTTCAAAACCAGGTAACAACTCATTAATACAGAAAAAATCTCGTATTTCTTGCGTACTTAACCCTTTAGTTGTTAATTTTTTAGAGGCATATTCACTGATTTGATAGGCCAGTAACTCATAAGTGGTGTCGTCAGGCTCAGCTTGAAATTCATTATCTTGATGAAATACATAATTATGATGACTATATATTTCACCAAAACGGTAGGCTTTACCGGTTAGGTATTTCGATAATAATTTAATGTCGTCACCAAACGAAGTTAATTGTGCATTAGAAAAATACTCATTTTTTCTTTGGTAAGTAACATGAAGAATATCTTCGGGTTGTGTGTTTTGAATAAAATATTCAATGGAGTTCACTAATTGCGTAACGCCACAGGTTAGAATTAAAAATCGGTCATCCCAAACAAATAAGCTAGATTCAGAAAGCAAAAACGCTTTACAGTGCTCATTTTCAATAGAAGATAAAATTTGGGCATTACAACATTCAACAAGTTCTTGCCAAAATGTATTACTGATATCGTTAAGTAGTGAAAGTTTTGTGTTATCCACGACCACTTCAGCTTTTTTTTCTGAGCCTTCAAAAAACAAAAGTAAATCCTTAAAACTTGCCTAAAGCACTTCAAAAACTTAAAATAAATAGACATAAAAATTGCGGCGGTCATTGTACAAACAAAAAATATTTTTACAATAAATACTTTTTTATAATTAACATTTTCGGTCAATCGTAATTAAAATTTGTATCAATGTCATAGTAAGGCTATTAGCGCTATTGAAAAATAATAGAATTAAAAGCGAGTATAAAAACTTACCTATTTTTGTTAAATAAAACTATACTTTTTTCATTTTATTTGGATAATTGCCAAAATATTTAGGGTTACCGCTTATGAAAAAAATAAAAGAAATAGATATCGACCTAACCTTACCTGAAATCGAGTTTAGTTGCGCTGAAATAACACCGGCAATATATACGAATACCACGCACATTATTGGTTTTGAATTTGACGGCACAGCCTGTTTTCGAAAAGGAACTAAAGCAGGGCCTAATGCCTTAAGACAAGTATCCGATGGAATAGAAACCTACTCGCCTTATTTAAACCGTGATATTGAAGATTTTTCTTTTGTTGATTTAGGTAATTTATCTACTGTGCCAAGCCAATCAAGTCAAAGTGAACATCAAGCGATAGAACTACAATGGCAACGTGCTACCGATGATTTTTGTCAGTTATTTAATGACATAGACTTACCAAACTCACAAGTACGTACATTAGTACTTGGTGGTGAGCACTCTATTTCATATGGCCCTATTAAAACCTATTTAGCACAATACCCTAATTTAGTGGTATTGCATTTAGACGCGCATGCCGATTTACGTGATGGGTATCTTGATTTTCATTACTCACATGCCTCTATTATTCGCCGTATACTTGACCATTTTGGTGAAGAACATCAACTGATTCAATATGGAATTCGCTCGGGAACAAAAGAAGAATATCAATGGATGCACGAGCATAAAACCATTCAACCATCGCGAAATGATTTTTTAGCCGCGGTTGAAGCCATTGCAGATGACCGTCCTATCTATTTAACATTAGATTTAGATTATTTTGATCCGAGCTTTTTCCCAGGCACAGGAACACCTGAGCCGGGTGGTGAAGACTTTCACTCATTTGTTAGTTTATGCAAGATACTATTCAAAAAGAACTTTGTGGGTTGTGATGTTGTTGAGCTTTCACCGGTCATTGATGCGACAGGTAACAGTGATGTATTTGCAGCGAAGGTTGTACGTGAATTACTTATTTGTTTAAATGAAAGTAAATAACATCTAATAAATCAATACCTTAAGTAAGATGGTGGTGAGTATATTAGCATTGCCTTATGATAAAAAAAGGCCTGATGATTTAACTATCATCAGGCCTTTATTGAATACACATTAAAAATGTAATACTAGCTTAAATCTGCAAAGTGTTATTATTGCGTAACCGGCAATAATGTTATTTCTACTCTGCGGTTAAGTTCTTTACCGGCTTCCGTACTGTTATTCGCAACAGGTTGTGTTTCACCAAAACCAATAGATTCAATTCTATCATTAAGAATACCAGCAGCACCTAAGTAGCCAGACACAGATTGCGCGCGTTGTACTGATAACCGTTGGTTTAATGCATCAGACCCTGAACTATCGGTGTGGCCAGCTACAACGATTAAGGTTTTATCAAACTCTTTTAAAACTAAAACAACTGAATCTAAAACTGAATAAAAATTTTGTTCAATATTCGCTTTGCTAGAAGAAAAAGTAATGTTGCCCGGCATAATTAAATTAATGTTATCACCGTCGCGCTCAACACTTACGCCAGAGCCGCGTAATTGTTTTCTTAATTCAGCTTCTTGGGTATCCATATAGTACCCAATACCACCACCAATAGCCGCGCCACCGGTTGCTGCTTGTAAAATTCTGCGATTTCGTTTACCTATATCATCTTCATCTTTGTTAGCTATGTAGGCAACTACGGCTGCAACACCAGCTCCAATACCAGCACCTTTAGCAGTATTAGTCGCTTTTTCTTCACCTGTGTAAGGGTCGAAAGTTGAACATGCGCTTAACGCTAAGCAAGCAATTAGGGGAAGTGTAAAGTGTTTCATTTTTTTCCTTAAATAATTCATGTGTAAAATAGAGTGCTAAAAATGGAGTGCTAAAAAGGGTTTGCGAAGATAATCTCGATTAAAGCATCACTATATTAGCATTATTATATAAAGTTATCCTTTATTTGCCCTTAGAATGACTTGATGTTTTTTTAAACTACAACGTACAGTGTTGCGGTAAAACAATGGGTGATTACTATGGATAGTATTGGTGTGCATTAGTTTAATTTATTTTTTAATCGTATTTTAAACAATAGGTTAGTATATTTTTGACGATTAAGGTTACTAGCCGTGCTAACAGTTTTTTTATTATGAGCAACGCCGACAACTTGGAAGGAGAACAAGAAATATTACAATTAAAGCCGTTTGAATACTTCCAAATTCGTCTTGAATTGTTGTACTTTGGCATTGAACACCTCATCTTTAGTTAGATTTTGGTGTCCATTAAAGCGGGGGAAGAGCATATCGTTGCCTGTTGTCCCTGTTGTCCCTGTTATCCTTTATTTTTGATTAACACACTTGTCCACTCTGAAAGCCACCTGTAACATAGGTAATATAAGGTGTTAATTTAAAAAACGTCAATTTGTGCGACGTCGCAACTAAAGGAATAGTTATGCCACCTAAATCAACTATCACTCCTCAATATCAACTACCAATGGCAATCGTAGACATGATTGCATTGCGTGAAGATCGCTGCGTAGCTTTGAGTTGGAGCAAGGATACCGGATATCAATTTATTGTACTGGAAGACGGTAGCTTTGATACTTTACCCTTCTTGATATCTTACAAGCTGGGAGAGCTTTCATGTGCGGCCTTATTTACAACTAACACTGGCTTCGGCTGTGTTTTCCCCGATAGTGTTGTTACGTATGCGTTCTCAGATAACCACTTTCAAACATATCCCTTCGCAAAATCGTTACCGTTGGATGCTGAAAAGCGTTCAACGTCACCGGTAAAAGCTCACATGGATGAAAAAACGAGTACAATCTACGTAATTTTGGAAGACTACTTTTATAAAAGGCGAGGACGGTTTATTTCAAAGATAAGTTTAAATAACAACCTCGCTCATTATTCACCAATGTATACTTATCCGTTCAATACCGCTTGGTATCACGAGTGTAACGACATCTTTTTTGATGAAAGACCTCTTGTGCATATTATAAATTGCCCATCGCCATCGCACAAAATAGAGCCTTGCCCATCGCACAAAATAGAGCCTTGCCCATCGCAATCAGCGCACTTAATGAAGCTAAATGATGACGGTATCTTTAATGTAACTCCGACAGAACACGGTCATGGAAGCTTTTCTTCAGATAAACAACACCTTATGGTTAAATCAATCTTCAGCCCATACAGCATTCATTTTTATTCTCTATCGGGTGATAAAAGCTTTGTTATAAACTTAACACCCAAGCGGGTACTGGGTAACATTAATAAGAGGTGGTTAACACTCTTCGATAAATGTAACGATACATTTTGGCTTGCTCGCGATTATGATGTAACACAGGTAAAGCTCTTGTGATAATCGCCTATAACAGTTCTAAGTGCAGTGACTTGTGAACATAACTCTGCCGACTTGATTACATCCACAATTTTTGACTCAAATAAGTTCGAACAGTCGCTTATATTGTGGGTAGAAACCTCCGGCTACCCGATTTAATCGCCTTTCGATTTATTGAACTTTATTTGACCATACTCACTGCAACACCTGCAACTTGAACAACTTTATCAAGGGTAACGGATAAAACCCAGCGTATAAATTTATACGTCATATCGGTAATAGATACAGCTGCTTTACCAGCAAACACCAACATATGACCCAACATCCCTTTTTGTTGCTCAGCGAAGCGACCGGGCATTTTAGCTATTTTGGTTAATAATATAGCTACTTTATCGTAAAAGGTTAAACTGCTAGTTACCATATGCTGAATTTCGTATAAAGATTCGGTATCTCGCAACAAAGTAAATAATGCAGCACCTAAACGATGTGCCCATTGTGAGGTAAAGCTGGCTTGGTGACGTTTTTCATAATCAAGCCTTACTTGTTCTCGGTGTCTATGGTCGCTTCTTTTATTAATGGTAGCAAAGCTTTTAAAGCCACTGGCAGTGTTTATATAACCAGGTGAATTACCTGCCATACGGTGAGCACTTGCTGTAATGTTTGGTCCTGCATTTAACAGATATTCGCCTTGAGTATGCACAAAAGGCCAAAAAGGTAATAATGGCACAGGGTCTGCTGCATGTACGCAACGAAACACCCTGTGTAAACTGTTACTCGTTTTATCTGCAAAATTTGCATAACCTACGCGCGGTGCGCCAAAAGTATATAAACTAATAGGGCGATTATTTTGCTTGTTGTGCAACCAGTTAGCCGTTAAATGTGCTAATGCGCCACCTAAGCTATGACCAACGCAATGTACTGGGCCTGTTGTGTTTTTGTTAAAATACGCTTCGAGTTTGGGCTTAATCGAGTTAAAGGTTTTATTAAACCCAGCATGGGCAGGTAAGTTATTCGTGCTTGTACTTAAACCACAATGTGCATCGGTTATTGCATCGCGTTTACTAGCTGTACCGCGCAGAGCAATAACAGTATGCCCTTTATAGTTGCCTCCTTGTTTACCTGTGCCAATAATAGCAAAGCCTGTTTTATGTCCTAGAAGGTGCTCCATAAAAGAGCCGCTAACCCCTTGCACAACGTTATTTGATAGGTTGAACTCAAAGTCGTTAGATAATGTTATCAATGCTGCTGATCTGTAACTATCTCCAGTTTTATTTTTAATATCGTATGCCGCATCAGCAAGAGTTACCGCTAATGTTGGTGTTAAATCACGCATGGTGAATATCCTTATAATTATTTAATCTTCAATGATCTGTTGTATTTTACAATCTGACTCCCAACGACAAATGCTATAAGCAGCATGAGGCATATTAGAGTTATCTTCATTTCTAAAAGTAAATGCTATCTCACTATTTGATAAATCGGCGTTTAATTGAGATAACTTTATATTGTAAGCAGGTATTGGTTGAATCAATTTTAATGAGGTTGACCAAAGTACGTAACTTTTATCTGAAAAATAAGCTGTGATATGCTGTTGGGTTCTTTGTTCAGCGAACAACCATCCAGGTGCTTTTGAACGTATATTAACTTCCGGTAGGCTAAAACAACCGTTTTCATCGGTTAGTGTGCTGTCTTCTCGTGTTTTATCATCAATATAATAAAGTTCACGTTCAATTTTAACGCCTACTAAAGGTTCTCCCTTGTTGAGTATTCGGCCTGATACGGCAGAGCATAAATGCGCATCATATTTTTTAAAAAAGCCAAACATGCTTATATCCTTATAATGAAAGTGCGTGCGTATAATACTACATAGAATAAAATAAGTTCACAATCAAGTTTTTGGATGTTGGTTAAAGTATGCGCAGGAAAATAGACACCATGACTCAGGCTTATCTCACTTACAGGTTATTTATTAACCTTAGTTGAGAAGTCTGTGTTGTTCAAATTTGAGCGACTGTCCTGCTTAATTTTTTAATTGCACTTTAAACAATAGGTTAGTAGGTTTTGACGGTTAAGGTTACTAGCCGTGCTAGCAGTTTTTTTATTATGATCAACGCCGACAACTTGGAGAGAGAACAAGAAATATTACAATTAAAGCCGGTGTTGAAGTCATATCGCTAACGTTTATCTGCCACAATTATTTCATCATGATATTCTTTTCGCCATCGTGACAGCATAATAAGGGGGGGGGCGGGTTTTTCTGCGACAGCTTTGATTGTAACGCCAACAACAAAATTCAGTTGAATAGCGTTGACTTAAAACTTATTCTAACTCGTATGAATACTGTGAAGTTCGTCTTGGATTGTTGTACTTTGGCATTGAACCCCTCACCTTTAGTTAGATTTTGGTGTCCGTTAAAGCGGGGAAAGATCAAATTCCGTTTAAGTGCCTTATATTTTTAGGTGAAATCCACTTTTTTGTCTGGGTTGATAACATACTCAATGGTTAATTCATCGGTGTCATCGCTTCTAGTAGAATCTTTTATATCGACTACTTTAATTACAGCGAAATTCCCGAAAGAGTTTTTTAAAACGATAATGTCGCCTTCTTGCGGGGTTCTACTCCTCGATGAGAAATCGTATTTAGCTGCATTTGATATCATATTTATAGCGGGAATGCCTTTTACTAATGCAACACCTTCAATTGAAGCTGGGTCATTATATATATGAATAGAGTCACCACTAGCTTTTGACCATTTGGTTTCAAATTTTAGTGCGTCAGAACCTACAATGAATAGACCGTTATTATTACTATAATCAAAGGATTGACGGCCTTTTAACCTTTTTGATGTATACTTTTTTGTAACGTTAGGCCAGTAACTGTGGGCTAACCCACCAATTGCCGCAATTAACCCTATTGCAGGTTCAAAAGAAGGTTCACTCCGGAACCACAACCCAAACCCTATAAGTGCGGCGATTGAACATGTAACTACTACTAATTTTTGCACCAAAACTTCCCTAAAAATATAACGGGGCTGTAGAATTTCTATTTTAGAAAAAACAGCCTCAGCATTTATTAAAAACTAAGCCTCAAATTGCGTTGCTACGTGAAGTCTGAGGCAATATTCCACTATAAAGTGAAATTTACGGGCTGTATAAACATAAAAATCATCCGCCATTTTCTACTTTGGAGAGATTCTACAGCCTCAACGCCCGCATAAACGGATAAAAATTGTTGGCTAAAATTGTTGAGGAGCGAAACATAGCCAACTGTTTTTGTTCCGATTTAATGCACTTTGTTAGGCCTGCCTACTTAAAGACTCTTCACCATTATGACACTGAATATAATAATCAAATTCTCTACTTACAGTTTGATCCACTGTAGACGCATAAGCGAATAAATCATCGATTAAACCAAGATGGTACTGAAGATTGTCGTTAAACTCATTACTGGCAGAAAGAGGTTTAAGAGATTCATTTAAATAATTTAGCCTTTGTTCAATATCAGGTAATTTCGCCCAAATTGTAGAAGTCATAGGATAAAGCATGCGAACTTCATCAGGAGAGCCTGATTTGATATAACCCAAACGGCACTCATTACTTTCATCTCCAGGGGCTAGATAACTGAACATCCAATGAGTTTGATTTTTCCAAGCATTAGCATAAGAAGGTAAACTTGAAACTGATTGCTTTGTTAGTGCAACAATTTGATTGGTATTAGTAATCTCAGTAGTCTTTAAATACGACTTCAAATCACTAAGTAATGGGACATATCCGCACCCTGTTATTATTCCACCATTCCATTTAACAAATTTATTTATTTCATCGCTAGTAATTGAAGCTACTTTCCCATCTTGCATACATACTTCACGACGATCAGCAGCTACGATTATATATTCATCCAAATTGATACCAATAATCATTGTCATGATAAATCCTTAATTCAAAGTGCAAAAACTGACAGTAGGCCTAACAGCTTCCTATGAGGCAAACTTCCTTGTATCTACACACTAAGTTTATCCATCATATTCTTATAATCTAAAAAGATTACTTGATTGTTATCGACAGATCAATAAGTTAAAAAAATAGCTCTTACTGGTTGATGTGTGAAAGAAGGCGTATTGCTCTCTTTCTTGTAGAAAGAAGGAATTGCACCAAGCTGTGTATTCTACTGTGTATTAAACCAGCTTGGTCATCGAACATAAATTGCGTTACTGTAAATAATTTTATATGTGCTTATCTGAAACTAGGTGCGGTATTCAGCATTAATTCTGACGTAGTCATAGCTAAAATCACAAGTCCAAATAGTGGCTTGTTCATTGCCGCGATGTAGCTGTACGGTAATATCAATTTCAGCTTCGTTCATAATAGCTTGTCCATCATCTTCATTGTAACTGGCTGCACGGCCGCCTTTTTCAGCAACTAACACATCACCAAAATATAATTCTAGTTCAGCTGTATCTAAATCTTCTAACGACGCACATTCTCTTGAAGCGTAACCAATGGCAGCTAATACTCGGCCTAAGTTAGGATCAGAGGCAAACATCGCGGTTTTAACTAGTGGGCTTTTACCAATTGAAAAACCGATAGTTTTGGCTTCATCATTGGTTAACGCACCTTTAACGGTGACGGTTAAAAACTTGGTTGCACCTTCACCGTCACGAACAATGGCTTGCGCCAAGTATTGTGCTGTTTCAAGCAACGCATTAAAGACAGTGGTAAAGCCTTCACTTTGACGATCTGTGATTGCAGACGCACTACTTTTTCCGGTAGCAATAACAATAAACGAGTCATTCGTTGAGGTATCACCATCAACCGAAATGCAGTTAAAGGATAAGTCAGCAATTTCTTTGGTGATTTCGTCTAATAACGTTTGGGTAATATTAGCGTCAGTAGCGACATAACCTAGCATGGTCGCCATATTCGGATGAATCATACCGGCGCCTTTCGATATACCGGTGATGTTTACAATCTCATTTTGAACGTTTACCTGGGTAGCATAAGCTTTCGGTGCCACATCTGTTGTCATTATGGTTGACGCTGCATCGGCCCAGTTATTTGCAGTTAAGTTAGCTACTGCGTGAGGTAAACCGGCTAACAGCTTATCCATTGGTAAGTGTTCTAGAATAACACCCGTTGAAAATGGCAAGATAGATTGTACGGGAATGGCCATAATATCGGCTAATTGCTCACACGTTGTTATGGCGTCATTCATTCCTTGCTCGCCAGTACCTGCATTAGCATTACCGGTATTTATCACTAATGCTTTAATACTTGGTATAACTTGATTTTTTACGGCATTGAAGTGTTTTTTACACAAAGTTACTGGGGCAGCACAAAAACGGTTTTGGGTAAAAACACCCGAAACAGCGCTACCATCAGCAATTTCAATAACAAGTAAGTCTTTGCGGTTTGGTTGTTTAATATTTGATTCAGCCCAACCTAGGCGAATACCTTCAATTGGATTTAGTGAAGCGGGAATGATTTCAGGTAAGTTAACAGGCATAAAAAGAGGTTATCAACATAAAAAAGTAAATAAATATTACGCTTTAATGATTTTTTATGCAAAGTAATATTGTTGTTAAATATGGTTTTTTAGGGCAATAAAATGGCAGGAGTTTAATTTACTTAGTTGATAAAGCCTGTGCTAATAAAGCCAGCAACACTATGTTACTGGCTTCAAATTGCGTTAGTTACTTTTTACATCAGATTTATTACTTAAGTGATTGTTCATCAATAAGGTTTCAGCCTTAGCGCCTAAATAAACATAAATACCTAAGCCAATCATCAAGCCTACTGATGCGCCCATCATGGCGACAGCATTCGTTAAGTACTGAGGCGCGCCAAGAACAGATTTAAACATTAACAGTAATGCTTCAATTGATACCGCGATGAGTATTGTGGCCATAAATCGAGTAATTGTTCTTCTTGTTGAGCTATGTCTGAAGATATCTTTCTTCATTAACACTTCCTCTTCGATAGTGGTTTTACCCAAATCGAATATTGCTAATGCTAAGGTGAGAAATATGATAATCCCAAAGGGTTTGAGCTGAATGTTTTCAGGTGTCGGTGCAATAATTAAGCTTACTATTTCAACACCAGCAGAGTATAAAAGAATACCGACGATAAAGAATAGACCCGTTACAATTAAAGAGTAGATAACCGTGAAGAAGGGGTGGAATTTTTTTCGTTTTCGGTCACCCATTAAAAATTCAATGGCATGAGCAAGGTCAATATCAAGCACTAATATACCCATTAATTCGCCAGACTTATTTACATGTTTAAGTGCCGCTGAAATACACAGGTTATGACTTGATGTTGACAGATAAGGTTCAGTAACAATAATGCCGTCTTGTTTATTGGCTTCTATATAATAAGGACGGTAAGAGCGATCGATACCTTTGCCTAAATTATCTTCTTTATTGGGGAAGTTATTATTGGAAATATTTGGACTTAATTGCACACCTTCACCGTCTAAGGTAAACATTAGATCGACAAAAGGATAATTTTTGCCCAACCAAGTCATTGAGTTAGCTAAGGTCTTTTCGTCATGAAAAAAAGCTTCATCGAAAGTCCCTGCTATTATAGATGCCATCAGTTCATGAATTGAATTTTTATAATCATGATACCTTTCAATTACACTAAGATAATTCATAATTTACCTTCTTAATATTATGAGAGAAATAGGGGAGAGTATTAAAGTGGTAAGTGTTAGTTATTAATAATAATTGTGGGGAGAAAAGTTTATTGGAGAGTCCCTTTGTTTACTATTCCTTTTATAAAAACGTACTGTAAAGCATTGAAATTGAGGGTAACATAAAAAATTTTCTATTGAACGTGTGTTTTTATGTTACCGCTGAGCTATTGAATTAATCATTTCTTACCTATTTCATTTTTGTATTCTACCTTCATCTCTCTGGTCTATATCCCATTGGCTAATAGACAGATGCTTCATTTCATCAATAAACATAATGATAGAGTGTATGGGCTTAATAATTTTATAAATCATCATTTACTCCTTGTGCTAAATTGAGTAGTTATATTATTCAGAAAATATGCTGTCTGCAGATTCATCTACTTCAAGTATTTTGTTTTTCAATAATTGTAAGTTACCAGCAGTAATAGTGTTTGAATTAATTGATGTAGCAACACTTAAGTCATCCATTGCGCCTGTAAAATCATTTTTTAAATAGCGTGCAATTGCTCTGTTACTGTAGCTAAGTGATTGTAAGTAAGTTTTCTTTTTGTCGTATGAACTAACTGAACTTATAGATTCAATTGCTGCTGTACATGCAGATTCAGATTTTTCAACATTTTTACTTTTTAGGTATGCAACACATAAACCTGTGTTGTTTTCAAAGGTGTTTTTATTGCTAAGCGTTAATTGCGTGATACTTGCTTCTAAATCACCAGAAATAATTTCTTGTGATGCTGTTGTATCTTTAATTACCGCAACTTTGAAAGTGCTAATTTCAGCCATCGCTGATGCAGAACAACTGATAGCAATACCTGCTATTAATGCTTTATAAGGTATGTTTTTTATGGTCATGATATTTCCTAATGTTTGTAGTGGACATCTTGTTGATGCCCACTAAATATAAGCAATAGGGGGGATAGTGACAAACGATAAAAATATAGGTGTTAAGTGAATTAATTTCACCTATTTGAATGAAGTAATACTAAATAGGTATTCGCTTAAATATTATAACGTAAAGCTCTTCTTAACCCAGTCAGCAAATACTGTTAATTCAACTTTGCTTTCCATATTTTCATGCTGAATTAAGTAATATCTGTCATTAGTATTTAGTTCTTCGTCGAACAGTTTTACTAATAGCTCTTCACTAAACCAAGTTTTGCTCATTGGTAAAGGAACTAAAGCGATACCCATCCCCTGTTGGGCTGCTCTAACAACACCATACATACTGTCAAATTGTATAATCTGTTTAGGGTCAAAGTCATCAATTCCTATGTTGTCAGCCCATTGATGCCATGACCAAGGTCTAGCTCTGTGCAAAATTAATGGTGTATTTTGTAGTGCTTTAAAGCCTGAATTCTTTAACTTTTTATAAAGCTTTTTATTACAAGCTGGGGCATATCTTATTGGAAACAATTCCTGAACAATACTTGCATTAGGTTTTCCATTTGCTAGTACGATAGAAAGATCTGCTATTTGCGATGGCTCACTGCCTGACTTTACTGTTTCAAGTTGCAGGTTAATATCTGGGTTTTGCTCAGACCATTCACTTAACTGAGGAATGAATAATTCGCTGGCAAAAAACTCGGGTAAACTGATCACAATTGTTTTGTTTTCTTGTGTATTAGTAAACTCTGAAATAGTTGACTCTAATTGATGAATTATTGGCTGAATTGATTGATAAAACTGTTTTCCTGCACTGGTAAGTTCAATTGATCTTGTGCCTCTTTTAAACAAGGTTAAATCTAATTGTGATTCCAGTTGCTTTATTTGATGGCTTACAGCTGAAGGCGTTAAAAACAGTTGTGCTGCAGCATGTTTGAAGCTTAAACATTTTGCAGCTACACAAAATGAACGTAAACCTCGTATAGGAGTTTGAATTGCCATGGTGTTCTTTATTCTATAAATGATAAACACATATAGCAATAATCAAACCGTTTTTAATTGATTGAATTTTAAGAGTAAAGTTTTTGTAGGTATACCATATAACGCAATGTTTGCACTATTTTGGTGCGCTTGCACAATGGATTAACAACATTATTTTGAGCAAACTTAAAAAAAAGGACATTTAATGATGTCCTTCAAGTTAACCAAATTAAGTTAACCAAATTAAAAAATTTGCTTTATACAATCTGGGGGATTCAAAAACTAAAACCAGTGTATTTTTATCTTATCGTTTCATCAAACGAAATAATTTCATGCGATAGGTGAGTTATTTTATCTTATAGCGTAGGTAAGTTTTTAAAATTGTAATGGGGAAGATACTACTTACTTACTTACTGTGTTTTTGGTGAATAGATGTAGCTTAGTCATCTTTTCCTGATAAGTAATAAAAAGAGGTTTAATTAAACCTAATAGAGCTTTATGAAAGTTAAAAAAAAGGACATCAAATGATGTCCTCTAAGTAAAGCAAATGAAACAATTTGTTTATAAAATCGGGGAGATTCAAAAAACTGAAGCAAGTATATTTTTATTTAGGATGCTCAGCAAACGAAAGGAATTCACTCGATAGGTGAATTATTTTAACCTATGTTGCCGTTAAAAATTTTATAACATTCGTGATTATTTTTTATAGTTGTTAATGGCGTGGTGAGCATTTACACAAGAAGGTGTTATTAATGAGTAATTTAATGAGTAGTTAATGAGGCTTTTGAAATTAAGGCGAAGCCAAAAATTAAATAAAAAAAAGGACATCAAATGATGTCCTCTAAGTAAAGCAAATGAAACAATTTGTTTATAAAATCGGGGAGATTCAAAAAACTGAAATAAGTATATTTCTATCTAGCACTTTCAACAAACGAAAGGATTTCATGCGATAAGTGAATTATTTTAACTCATGATAAATTCAAGCGTGTGTTCAACGTTTTTTACCGTTATATTTAACACTATTGATATTTTTTGGTAAGAGGCAATCGTTACTCGCGAAGAGGTAATAAGTAATCGTTAATAGTGCGAATTGTTTGTGAGGTTCTTATAGTTAGTCAATTTTAATTAGAGGGCGTTAATTAGAAGCGGGAATTAGTAAAAGTTAATAGGAGTAATTCATCAGGAAAAATTAATGAGATTTATGTTAGCAAAGCTAGGTCAAAGTAAACTCAAAAATCAAATAAAAAAAAGGACATCAAATGATGTCCTCTAAGTAACGCAAATGAAACAATTTGTTTATAAAATCGGGGAGATTCAAAAAACTAAAGCTAGTATATTTTTATCTGCCGCTCTCATCAAACGAAATAATTTCATTCGATAGTGCAATTTCTTTCATTTGTTTAAATTTTATCCATATCATTTTTTGCAACAAAAATAACTCTTTGTAAGCAGTAACACATGAAACCGTTAAAAATTGAATTCAATGTAAATCGCAGGCCTTTTTATTACAACTAGTTAGTTGTTTTATTGAATATTTTTAAATTTGTGAATGTTTTGTGATAATTTAAGGTGAAAAACACGCTACTCTAATACAAATTAATTTTGTGAGTACTTTTAATGAATCACCATTACTTGGTTATTGTGAGCTTTGCCATTTTGTTTACATTAAAGTCTGATGCTGTGTTGGCTTTTGACTTTGATTTTGACTTGAAATCAATACGAACAACTATTTCAAATCCAAGCACCAGCCATACGTTAATATATGATGACCTGGCTAGGAGCAATCAAAAAACGCTGTTTTCGTTAGAGCCTATAAATAACCAACGAGTGGGGATATTTTTTGATATTAACGACGTTGAAATTGGTTATTCAGCAGATGTTTTTAATGATGACGTTGAAACAAAAACACAAGATGTGTTGCTTTCATATAGAAAATTTAAACACTCTAAAATCACTTTTAACTATCAAACGCTTGAAGGGCTAAAAAGCACAGCTAGAAATTTAAGTGGCAACCAAACTGATCAATTTTTCTCGAAAAATACACGGTCAACTAAGTTTGAGCTGTCTGGGCAACATAATTTTTATACTTTTAATAATAAAGAATCTTTGTTTGAGCATTTTTTTCTTAACAGACCAAAGCTAAGTAATGAGTTTGATATCGCGCTAAGTATTGTTGGTGCCTGGTCTTTTAAGCATGTATCTCTAGAAGATAAAGATAATATAGTGTTTCAAGCTGATTTTTTAAATTCATCTGCACCAAAAGCCACTAAGTTAACGTCTAATTCGTATGGAGTCAGTGTTGGTTCACTCTTATCCTTTTCTTTACCGCATAATGTTCACGTATTCGCTGAGTACAAAGTAGGTAAAGGGAATATTCGAAATATAGATCCAGAACTCGGTTTAAAAGATTCAGGTGACGAAAGAGTAGCAGCATACGGTGGTGGTATTTCTTGGACCGCAAGTAATAAAGCGTTAATGGTAGTATTACGAGCTTGGGAACAAACAGGCAGGCATATAGACACCTCTTTTGGTGATTTGTCAGTGATTAAGTTTTTTTAATCTTAATCACTGAGGATCTAGCATTTTTGTTTTTGTTATTTACACATCAACTTCATTGCTTTATCTAACGGTTCAATACCTTTAAGTAACGCTCTTTACTTTGCGATGAGTACCTCAATGACAGTTGAGTCGCGCTAAGTTTAACGGTAGTTGAATAGTGAATCCCAACGTTGATCTAAGTGCTTCTTTGCTTGCTGTAAAGGTAGTGCTTGGTACTTATCACCATCAAGGGTGATTAACTGCATACGCTCTAGCTTAGCTAGGGCATCAGATATTTCAAAGTTTAGGTGGCAGTTATATTTATCTTTAAACCACGTTTCAATTAAGTCATCTAGCTCTGATGACGTTAGCCCCTGTGTATTTATAAGTAAGAAGGTGTAGGCGATTAATGCTTCTTTAAAATCTTCATCTTCGGCTGCATCAATTAAGGTATGAAAAACGCCGGCATTGTTATCTAAGTTCTTATAATAAAGATTATCTGATAAGGCTTTCATAAATTTAATTTTTCTATTTTTAAATTTACTCCATTCTTTAAAAACAAAGCCAAAAAAAACAGCCATGCCAAGGCCAAATGAAATAATATGTTGCTGTGTCATAACGACAGATTCAGCACGCCAGCCTAGCCAAAATGAAAATAAGGCGGCAAGTAGTATGATAGAAGCGCCTAACTTGGTTACTAGCACTACCGCGCCACCAACAAGGGCAGAAGCGCCAATAATAACTTTATCTATCCGGCGCATTCTTACTTCACTATTAGGAAATAACATTTCTAAATCAGCTTTTGGCACATTTTGAAAAAGCTTTATTATGGTTGAACTGGGTTCAAAGCCCATTGGTTTTTTATTTTTTTTATCAAAGTAGGCTTTATTTTTAAACGTAATGTAAACCGCGACACGATCGTAGTTGGTAAAGTTAATTGTTTGCTTGCGAAGCCCACCAAAAGAAGTAATCGTTTCACTTTTTTGCGACTCGCCTCTGCGATAAAACACCACTTGTTCAAAGTCATCAAATTCTACTTCTAATCTAACTTTAAATAATGATTCTTCAGTGAGTGCTTCTTGTAAGTCTTGGTCAGTGACCTTTTCAAAGTTAGCTGCATTTAGAATTTCAGCAAAGTTTTCAGCAAAAACTTTTTGGCAATGTTCACGTTGCTCTAAACTAAGATTTTTTAATTGCTGAGTATTGGCATTTGGATCAAAAGGGGCGTAATTATTTTTTAATGACTCAAGTAATTCGTGATAATCAAAGTGGGTAACACTTGATAGAAGTTGGCAAAACTGCTCAAAGGAAAGCTTAGACTTTTCATCAGTTAATGCTTGAGAGCACATTTCAATAATATCTTGTTTTCTAAAAGGGATGAATCGTTCGTTAGCCATAATATAAGGTTGTTTTAAGTGAATGATTAGAGATTAAGGTGGTAGTTATCGTTTAAGGTGATAGTAACTATAGTGAAATATAAGAATAAAGGAATAAAAAGGGCGTATAAACGCCCTTTAATAAAAAATCTTACTGTCTATCTTGAAGACGACGTTTTTTAAAGTCAGAGCTTTCTTTCCATTTAGGCCAGTCATTGTTTGTTGCTAGTTCGCTAACTATATCAACAATTAATGAAATATCTTGTTCAACACCACCTAAAGACCAATCACTAGAGTAGTCATCTTCTTCTTTGTGATATTTATGCGCAATGTAATCAGGATCGGTATCACCAAGGCTCATAAATAACAAACTTGGTACACCTTGCTTGGCAAATGAGAAATGGTCTGAGCGGAAGAACAAACCATTTTGAGGTCTAGGATCAAGCTTCACTTTGCGTTGTTGTTTCGCGGCAGCTTTTGATAAGTAATCTTCCATCTCTGACATGTTTTTACCATATTGTAATATATAGTCGACACCGTCTAAGGCGTTCATACCGTCAATATTCAATAGGGCAACCATCTGTTTTGTAGGGATGATATCACCTCTTGCAAATAGTTCTGAGCCGATTAAACCAGTTTCTTCAGCGGTAAAATTAACAAACAAAATAGAACGTTCAAATGGCTTTATTTTGTGTTGCTCTTTAAGTATTCGGGCAATCTCTATTGTGCCTGCTGTGCCAGTAGCATTATCAATTGCGCCATTATAAATTTTAGGGCCAGTGGGTGTTTGCTTAGTGCCAAAATGATCCCAATGCGCACTGACAATAATATATTCATCTGCACGAGTTGTGCCTTCAAGTAACGCAACAACGTTATTTGATTCTGCAAGCTCTATGGTGCTATTTAGTTCTAGGTTTGCGGTTAAATTTAACGGGATCGCTTTAAAGTCTATCATCAAGGCTTGTTCTTTCAACGCTTCATAATTTAGACCTGCTGCAGACATCAGTTTTTCGGTTGCATCGTAATGTAACCAACCCATAATAGGTAGTTTACTACTATTATTAAATTCATCAATTAAGGTATATTTACTACCCGTATTGGAACTTTCTACTACGCTCCAAGGATACGCTGCAGGTGCGGTTTCATGGATAATAAGAACCGCTTTTGCGCCTTGTCTTGCCGCTTCTTCATATTTATAAGTCCAGCGGCCATAATAGGTCATCGCATTGCCGGTAAATAAAGAATCATTTTGAGTGGCAAAGCCTGGATCATTAACTAATATAACGACTGTTTTACCAGTAACGTCAATATCTTGATAATCATTCCATTGGTATTCTGGTGCATTGATACCATAACCAACAAAAACGATATCAGACTCAACCAAGGCTATTTTTTCATTAATTTGTTCAGTACGTGCAGTAAAATCTTTACCTGCTGTAAATTCCAAGTTACCTATTTTTAGCACCATCGCTGGGTCTGGCGTAAGTTTCGCCATAGGAACAGGTTGGAAAAATTCACCGTTGACGCCACCGGCTAAACCAAGTTTTTTATATTCTTCGGCCAAATAATTAATAGTCAGTTCTTCACCAATAGTTAAAGGACCGCGGCCAGCGAACTCGTCAGATGCAAGCGTCTTAACATGTTTATGAATATTATTAAGATTTACCATGTCACTATGAGAGGAGAATATGTTGGTTGTACATGCTGAGATAAAAAGCGATAACCCTATAAAGCTTAAACCTATGTATTTGTTACTCATTATTAAAGTTCATGTTATGGAAAGTAATTAATACTATAAAGCACTTGTCGGCACTAGAAAACTAAATTTTTCGTATATAGGACGGTTTATACATATAGGCATAAAGCTTGCTTTTGCTTTACTAACGTCAATTTTTTGTTGAAGCACACAATGATCAATAATATTAATACTTATAGTAACTTATTTAATGCTAGCTCTTCTGCATCTACAACTACCTCTGAAATAGATGAAATTATCGCTGCTAATAAGCAAGAAACAATAACAACAGAGCAAGCAGGGGAGAGCAATTCAAACTTATTTTTAAGTAGCAGAGCACAAAAAGTTGATTCATTAAGTCGAGAGTTTTTTAGTCAAGGAGGGTTAAGTTTTGATAATATAGATGTGTTTAAAGAAAGAGCTTATGAGTTAGGGCTTATATCTAAGCAAGATTACTCCCGTTTAGCAGAAACTGCTTCAGCAGCATCAAATGCAAGTCAAGCGGCAGATAACGAACTGCCTAATCAAAGCTTGGTTAGTTATATCAGTGATTTTTTAGTGCGTTTAGATGAACCTGACCCTAATGAAACTGATATCTCTGATGAAGAAAATAGTGAGGAAGATAGCGACGCACTTACCGCATTGAAGCAAGGGTTATTAACGGCTAAAACTATTTTAGATGATGTGGAATTAGCCAAAGCAGACCCAGATTTCAAAGAGTCTTTAACAAGCACACTTGCTTTACTTAAAGAGACTATTGACTCAGACTCATTTAATAAAATTCCACTTGACGATAGAGTCAGTTTGGGTGAAGTATATAAAGCCATTGATATTATAGATAAAATATCACCGCAAAGATTGAATAATGATAAGCTCAATCAATATATAAAAATTGGTTTAGTGTAAATTTAGCTTAGGCTTAGTGTAGATATAGTTTAGACATAGCTTAAGCTTAATAGTGTAAGTCTAGTGTCGTAAAAACTGGTTTAATGTGGTGAATATTAAGCTAAACAACAGCATCTGCTATTTATATAATACGGCTATATATTCCCCTTTTATTTCTATTATATGAGTCAATCCTCTATTTGTGACTCTCCAGATCCCCTCTATTCTTAGTTATGCGAAATGAGTAACTATTGGTGCAGAATAGCGTCTAGTTTCTTCTTGTGCTTAATTTGAGTGCACTACGTTGCTATATATTAACGTATTTAGTGGGATAGCGCGGTGTATGCGACTGGAACAATTCTTGCTATATCAAGCTCTGAGCTGCAGAGATAAGGATTTCTCTAACAAAGCAGCTCATCTTATTCAATAAATGTTACAAGACTAGCGGGATTCTTTATGTGTAAACGACTAATTTTTTTATTACTAATTTCTACTTCTATTATTAGTACTCAAGCTTGGTCTGATGATAAGCCAGATAATTTGACTGTTGATCAAGTAATAGCGTATTTAGGCCTAGAAGGGCACGTTGAAGGTGGGTTTTATCGTCGTACTTATGAAGCTAGTAATACATCGAAAGTGACAACAGAAAGTGGAGAACGATTTTCGATGACATCAATCTTTTACTTACTGAGCGCTGAATCACCAATAGGGCACTTTCATCTTAATAAGTCAGATATTGTGCATTATTTTCAATTGGGTGATCCCATAAAATATTATCTTATTGATCCTGATGGAAAGCTTAAAACTGTTGTTATGGGAACAAACTTGGCGGCTGGTGAGTTACTACAACTTACAGTACCTGGTGGTACGTGGAAAGCATCAAAAATAATTGAGGGTGGAAAACAGGGATATTCATTAATTAGTGAAGCTGTATCACCTGGATTTGACTTTGCAGATATGACATTAGGTTATCAGGCGTTACTTTTAAAAAAGTTTCCACAACATGAAGAGGTCATTTTGCAATTAAGTCCATCTGTTTCCCCTGAATAACCGATATCTAAACAGTAAGTAAGGTTACTAATGGTTCAAATTTACTTGCTTCATCATAACTATTAACAGCTTAGTTAATAGTTATGAATATTGTGATTTTTTAATAAATATTGAGTAGAAGTAACTTAATAGAGAGTGTGTTTATTAAAGTGTTTTCTTATATCGACGTGATGCTAAACCAATCATGCCTAATGCAAAAATAGCAAATGTAGACGGCTCTGGCACTGAAGTAGTTGAGATATCACCGTTAAAAGTTACTTCATGTAACGCTATTTGATTACCACTGTTAAAACCAAATCTAATAGCATTTCCGGTTACCGAACCAAAATCTACACTTATGTTTTGGGTAGTCGCTTGCTTATTCATTATGCTTAACGTTAAGCCTAAGTCACCTGTAGTACCACTAACTAAACCACTCCAATTATTACCATCAAATATTTCAGCAAAAACTGGGGTTAATAAACTGTAGTTTCTAGATATCAATAAGTCTAAGCCACTGAACGTGGTTGTTTCTACAAAATTATAAGTAAATGCATGGTAGCCGAATGTCGACCAATTATATATGCCATTTACATTACCTGTATTACCAGATGAAAATTCATAACCATCAGACAATAACGTGTCAATTTCGGTAAGATCGGCAGTATTATCGACATAGCCCTTTGTACCAGCTAAGTTCCAGTTGGTGTTACCCCAAGTAAAAGTGCCATCAATATTAGTTAGTTCATAGTTTTCAGAGTTAAGAACTCCTGCGTTAGATAATGTACTTAATGCTAATAACCCACTTGTAAAAATAACTTTTAATAATGTAAATTTCATTTGATAGCCCTTACTCATCTCGCTTAATTGTGTCTATGATACTCAAGGGGGAAAAGTTAAAATATGGCTAAACTGTCCTATATTTTTTATTAAATAATTATTCTTCTTTAAGGTATTCTTTAAATGATAGGTCATTATTAGTGTTTTATCTTCGATACAAAAGCGTTAAACAACCTAAAGTCGTATTATAAAATTAACTAGGGTTGGCTGAGCGGGATCGTTCCATTTTGAATAACAGTCAAGGCTGGCATAAGAGGAATGTCGATATCTAATTTTGCTTTTAGTTGATAGTTAATACCTTGCTCTTTATTTCTCATCAGTGCACTTATTACTTGAATTCCTTTTATTAAGCTCGTTGAAACCGGCACCGTAAAGCGTGACTCTCCGTAAGCTTGTGCAGTAGGAATATTGTTAGCAACACCATGAGCTAAGGTTTCTTCTGCTACGTTCAGTTGGTAACTAATACCGTTAAGTGGTAATGCAAAATTATTAGGGTTAACTAACTTCAGGCCTATTTCAAATTTTTGTTCGAAGCCGTTAACAGGTAAGGCCTTAAAAGAAACTATTTCGACACTTGGCTCTTCGTAGGTTAGGTTCATGGTGGCACAGCCAGACAAGAAAAATAAGGTCGCTATGAAAAGTAAGTGAATTGGTAGCTTTGTCGCTATAGTCATTGTGTATCCTCATGAAGTAATTTCTTTCAACTTATCATAATACTAATCTCACTAGCTAAGTGATCATTTCTACGTATAAAATTGTTCACTTAATTAATGAAACTGGTATAAGACAATAATTATAACATAGGTGTTATTAGTACTCCTTTATTAGGTTATACCAATCTCATTAACTATGTGATCATTTCTACTTGTTAAAATCACCAACTACATCGTTATTTATTGAATAATCAGAACAACTAGTTATTGAAATTGAAATTGAAACTGAAATTGGAAGGTTTAAGCCACGTTTAAAATTGATTCGATTTAAACGTGGCTTGCTAAAGTGGATAATCGGAAGTTGAGTATTATCGCTAGTTTATCGCAATTATCTTAGCTTATGCTTTACCGCCCACAAATGTGCCAATTCTAAGGCGATTGTTGCAGCCGCTAACGCGGTAATTTCACTATTGTCATAAGCTGGCGCTACTTCAACTACATCCATGCCGACAATATTAATACCTGCTAAACCTCGTAAAACCTTCAGTATTTTGTCTGTGCTCATGCCACCACATACTGGCGTACCTGTACCTGGTGCAAAGGCAGGATCTAAGCAATCAATATCAAAGGTTAAGTAAACCGGCATATTGCCGATTCTTTCTTTAATTAATGTTGTTATTTCATCAACACTTAAATCATTCGCTTGCATAGCATTTATGACAGAAAAACCGTGGTCTTTCGCTTTGTAATTCGTGCGAATACCTACCTGAATTGATTTATCTCGATCAATCAGATTTTCTTTAGGCGCATGATAAAACATAGTGCCATGGTCATAACAACTGCCGTTGTTGTATGTGTCGGTATGTGCGTCAAAATGTATCAATGCCATAGTGCCGAACTTTTTTGCATAGGCACGGAGTATTGGCAAGGTTACAAAATGATCGCCGCCTAGCGACAAAACAGTTTTATCCGCTTCAAGTAATTGACCAACAGCCGTCTCAACTTGCTGACAAAAGTGTGCTGAGTCTCCAGCAGAAAAAACCAAATCACCAGCATCAATTATTTTACAGTGCTTTAATAAACTAAAAGGCCAAGGAAAACGTTTACCTTCCCAAGCCAAATTTACTGACGCTTGTCTAATAGCCGTAGGGCCCATACGGGCACCTGAACGGCCAGTTGTTGCCATGTCAAACGGCAAACCTAACACCACGATGTCAGCGTCTGATTCTACAGGGTTATTTACTAAGGGCTGGCGTAAAAACGTCATTGCATTTGAGTAAATAGACTCATCGACTTGATTGAAAATGTTTTTCATCAAAATTATCTCTAAAAATATAACCGTTATAAATGCTGTTTTTAGAGGTCTTCAAGGTAAGTGTAGCCTTTTAAGCCATCAACCAACTCTTTAAAAACTTCTTCACCTTCGCTTTTTGACAATCGCGCCTCAATAAGATCGGCATATGTCTGTTTAAATAAATTTGCATCTAAATGCACATAATTCAGCATATCTTCAACTGTATCACCTTCATTTATTTCGGTGATTTCTGCTTCTCCATCGTCATTTACAAACACGACAGCGCTGTGGGTATCACCAAATAAATTATGCATGTCACCTAAAATTTCCTGATAGGCGCCGACTAAGAAAAAGCCCAATAAATAAGGTTCGTCTTCTGTCCATGCTGGAACAGGTAAGGTACTTTCAATGCCTTGGCCGTCAACATAGTGGTCAATAGTGCCATCAGAGTCACAGGTAATATCTAGTAAAACCGCACGTTTTTCATGGTACTTTTCTAAGTTATTTAACGGTAAAACAGGAAAAACCTGATCAATTCCCCATGCATCGGGTAACGATTGAAATAAAGAGAAATTCACAAAAAATTTATCGGCTAGCTTTCCTGTTAAATCATCCATAATTGGACGGTGAAAACGGTTTTTACCATCCATTAATTGATTTAATTCGTAACAAACGCGTAAATTAATTTGTTCAGCCCAAGCGCGCTGAGTTAAATTTAATAACCCCATCGAAAATTGACTATGTACTTCTGCTAAATCACTTTGCGTGTCGTGATAAATTTCAATTAATGCGCGATCATCATTACGATCATTTAATTGCTCTAATGAATTCCACATATTATTTAATAAAATAGACTCATCAGGTACTGGTGCTTTTATATCTTCTGGCTCGTAAGACTCTGCGCCAATAACATTAGAAATAAGTACTGCGTGATGCGCTGTTAATGCTCTACCTGACTCTGAAATAATCATTGGCATAGGTTGGTCATAACTTTTACAAATATCACCAATAGTATGGACAATATTATTGGCATATTCAGCCAAACTATAGTTCATAGAGTTATGTGATTGGCTACGTGTTCCATCATAATCAATGGCCAAACCACCACCAACGTCCATACATAAAAGGCCAGCACCAATGCTACGAAGCTCACAATAAAAACGTGCTGCTTCACTAACTCCTAATCTAATATCTCGAATATTGGCTATTTGGGAACCTAAATGAAAATGTACTAGCTTTAATGCATCAAGCATATTTTCTTGTTTAAGTATGTTAACAACGTTAAGTACTTGTGAAGCCGACAAACCAAACTTTGATTTTTCACCGCCACTGGCTTGCCATTTTCCTTTGCCTTGTGACGCTAAACGCACACGTATTCCAAGTCGAGGTTCTACATTCAACTTTTTAGCTTCGGTTAAAATCATTTCAAGTTCAGACATTTTTTCAAGTACAATATGTACTTTATGTCCTAGTTTCTCTCCGATTAATGCTAAACGCACGTACTCTCGGTCTTTGTAACCATTACAAACGATTACAGATGACACCTTTTGAGCCATTGCTAAAACTGCAAGTAATTCAGCTTTACTACCAGCTTCAAGCCCTAGCTGAGTGTATTCTTTGTTATGTTGGCTTGCCAAAATTTCATCAACAACTTCACGTTGTTGATTCACTTTAATAGGATAAACTAATAAATACTTTTGCTGATAATCATAGTCATCTATCGCCTTATTAAAAGCCTCACATAGGCTATGAATACGATGATGGATTATTTGTGGGAATCGTACTAAAGCCGGTAGTGTTAAGCCCTTGTCTTCAATCATTTTGGCAATACTGCTCAAGTCTACTGTGTGATTTTGATTATCAACTTTTGGTGCGACATATACCTTGCCTGCATCATTGATTCCAAAATAGCCCTGACTCCAATGACGTACATTGTAATGTGCGCGTGCGTTATCAAGATTATCTTTATTCATTCGTTTTCCTTTAGCCTTGCCATCTAATAATAGTCAGGGAATTAGTCATGTGTAATTGGGGCGAATTAGAATTTAACAGCCGTTTAATGTCAAACAAAAAAAATGATTACAAATAACCATTATTATTGATTAGTACGAGATAGCAGACCGTTACAATATTTAGAATATTAAATTATAGATGAAGAAATACAATTGATATTCCCTTTACGACTTTTTAACATCTCAATTAAAAGTCTACTGGTTGGGCCAGTAACGTCAGGTTTTTTAACAGTACTACTTTTTCAGTTTTTTTGGGAATTGTAACCAATTGAATTAAAATGTAATTGTATTTATGGCGTGTTTTTTGCTTTAGTGTTCTATAAGTGTAAATATAATTAGAAAGGAACAAAGATGAAATTTAAGATTTTAAATACAGTAGTTGCAGGATTGATAGTACTTGTTAGTGAAGCTGCTAATGCAGGTATAATTAATTGGACTGAGGTGCAACATACTACTGATTTTAATGATGTACTTGATTTTGGTAATACAGTTGAAGCAATTAATGCGACAAATACAAACTCTGGAAGCGTTACAGTAAATGGTGTGGAATTTTATAATTCTACAAATTTATTATCTGCAGGTGGTTTTGTTGGTGCGTTAAATAGTGCATCAACAAGTGATGAAAGTTACGATAATTTCTTAAATAGCTTTGATTATGGAAATGGCTCAGACTTAACTACATTGACTATTGGTGGCGGCAACCTAATTGATGGCGTAGATTACTTTATTCAATTATGGCTTACTGACTTAAGAGTTGCTAGTCGTGATATGTCTTTTGGTGATGGTAATGGCAACAGTGTAGAATTGGATGCTACTGAAGTTGATTTTGGTCAATATGTTATCGGGCAATTTACTGCTACAGGTGATACTCAAGAACTTAGTTTAGATGCTTTGAATTCTGCTAATGCTCATATAACAGGTTATCAAATTAGACTTTCTGATGTATCAGCAACATCAGTTTCAGAACCATCAACACTTGCTATTATTGCATTAGGTCTGATGGGATTTGCTTCTCGTCGTTTTAAGAAAAAATCTTAATAATTCTGTAAATATTTAGATTTATAAAAACATCAATTGTAATGGTTGGTGTTTTTTTGTTTCTGGTAATTGATAATATTAACTTTCCTAAGCAATGATAGTACAGAATACATAATCTTTTATTAGTTCATCATTTCAATGCTTACGGGTATAAACGTTATATTTATACCAATCGGACTAATTAATTGATCACTTAGCGAGAATTAAAAGGCTTAGAGGCACAGGTTATACGTTCCAAACATAATCTAAGTACCAACATCCATGTGGGAACCCTGTCAAAATCAATAACGCGGCATTTAAGGCTTTTAAACTCGCCCTTCGGGAACTCATTAGCAAACTTATAACCGCACAATAAAAAAAACCTCAACATTTCTGCTGAGGCTTTGTTATTAAAGCTTAGTTATTAAGGCTTGTGTCACAAACTAAGTAGATTAGTTAAACTTAGCGATTAACCAGTCTTTGTTGTCACTAAAGTACAAAGTACGAATTTCATCTTTACCTTCAATATTAACCATATTGATTTGTGTTGACCAAAGATCGCGTAATGTACCATTAAATAACTTTAATCCATCTAACCCTGTTGGTATCGCTGTTTCTTGATACACCCAGAAAAACTTACCTTCTACTTCATAACCCACAGCAGTTAAAGGCAGCTCTTCATCTGTTAAAGTGCGTACTAAAAACTGCTTAGCCACATAGTCAGCAAATTGCTGTTGTGTTTTCTTTAGGTTAATAATGTCAGCATTCTTATCAAATAATGCTTGAACTGCATGCTCAGTGTCATGCATATAAAACCTATGTGATACCTCTAGTTGCCCAGAGCGTTTGTTAAAGGTTACCGTTGTTTCGGCAGCCTTTTGTTGGTGCGCAAACGCTAAGTTTGTAGAAACAATACTCGATATCGCTATTAAGAAAACCGCTATAAAAATGATTAAACGTTTAGACATTAGTTGTCCTTCTTATCTTCTGTTTCATCATCTTCGTCAGTTTTAAGCTCTGTTTTAATATCTTTCATGATATCGCGACTTACTTTAGCTGTACTCTTCTTCGCTTTATAGGCTTCAACACGTGTTGGAATAATTTGACGTGGGTAGTGGTTATTCTCTACGTCAACATCAGCCGTTTCCCAACCTGGATCAACAGTAACACTAACCAATTCTTTGTCGTTATCAGTCACAACAAGTTTACTCACGTGTTTTGGTGTTCTACGCCAAATTTCAGCAGGTATGTACTGACTTTCTGTTGAACCATCTTTATAGGTTAGTTCTAAAATAATCGGCATAACTAAACCACCAAGATTTGAAAACTCTAATACGTAATAGTTTTTATCTTCTTTAACAGCACGCTCTAGCACTTTAACTTCCCAAGGCTTTAAACCTTTTAAGAATTTATTGTACTTATTACGTTCTTTATTCGTTACGGTGAAGCGATCGTTTTCATCGTAAAAGTCAGTTACGTCAGGGTTACGGTCAACCCATAACTCTTTACCTTCAGCTTTGTTACGTTCAACAAATAATGATGAAGGTTTATCCTGTTCAATTTGGCGTAAACGGCCGTAATCAATATCTGGATTTTGAGTATCTAAACGCATTTTGTATACTTTATCTATTGAGATATCTACGTGATCTGTAGAGTAGAACCAGCCACGCCAGAACCAATCTAAATCTACACCAGATGCTTCTTCCATTGTACGGAAAAAGTCAGACGGAGTAGGGCGTTTAAACTTCCAACGTGCAGCATACTCTTTGAAAGCAAAATCAAATAACTCACGACCTAAAATTACTTCACGTAAAATGTTAAGTGCAGCAGCAGGTTTTGTATAAGCATTCGGGCCTAAACGTAAAACACTGTCAGATTGCGTCATAATTGGTACTTGGTTTTGAGACTTCATATAACCAACAATATCGCGAGGTTCAACACCCCATGGAATTGTAGGATCCCATTCACGACCAGCAATACCGTCTAAGAAACTGTTTAAGCCTTCGTCCATCCAAGTCCATTGACGTTCGTCAGAGTTTACTACCATTGGAAAATAAATATGACCTACTTCGTGAATAACAACACCAATTAAGAAGCGTTTTTCAGCTTGAGAATATGTGCGTGAACCATCGTCTTGTAACTCAGTACGCGGACCATTAAAGGTAATCATCGGGTATTCCATACCACCTACAGGGCCATTCACAGATTGGGCTGTTGGGTACGGGTAGTCAAACGAGTAGCGAGAGTAAACTTCCATTGTATGGACAATAGATTCTGTAGAATACTTCTTCCAAAGATCGCCACCTTCTTTAGGGTAGAATGACATTGCCATAACCAATGGCATATCGTCGCCACCTTGGTTATAACCTTTAGCATCCCACATAAACTTACGTGAAGAAGCCCAAGCGAAATCACGAACATTATCTGCTTTAAACTTCCACGTTTTACGTTTGTTAGTCCCTTTTTTTTCGTTTTCTAAAGCTTCTTCTTCAGTAACCACAAATACTGGGCGCTTAGATGTTTCAGCATCTTCTAAACGATTACGCTGTGTTTTAGTTAGCACGTCTTTAGGGTTAGCTAATTTACCTGTAGCACTAACGATATGATCCGCAGGAACGTCAATTTCTACTTCATAGTCACCAAACTCTAGGGTGAACTCACCACGGCCTAAAAATTCTTTGTTATTCCAACCTTCATAATCTGTGTAGGCGTGAAGACGAGGAAACCATTGTGCAAGTAAGAAAATGTCGTTACCGCCTTCGCGCTCGTCTTTTTCAAAATGTTCGTAACCTGAACGTGCAGATACAGCATCTTCTTCAACAATGTTGAAAGCGAAATCGATAGAGAACTCAACGTCACCACCTGATTTTATCGGCTTAGGTAGATCGATACGCATTTGTGTACCAACAACAGTAAAGTCTAGCTTTTTACCTCCACTGTCTTTAATTGCACTGATTTCATAACCTAATTCGTTATCAGCCATAAATTGTTGGCGACGTAACTCACCTAAACTAATTTTTGCTGGTGTTTGTGTATCACCTGTTTTTGTATATGGACCTCGACGTCCAATACCACCAAAGTTGTTAGCCATATTGGCAATAGAGTCATCTTTGAAGATATTTTGATCTAATTGCACCCATAAATACTTTAATTTGTAGGGAGAGTTATTTTGGTAGGTGATTTTTTCACTGGCTGTTATACGGCGCTTTTCTTCATCCAGAGATACTTTGATTTTATAGTCAACTTGCTGTTGCCAATAATTCTCGCCTGGTTCGCCTGCTGCATTTCGGTAAACATTTGGGGTTGGGAGAGCTTCCTCTAGTTGACGGAATTTGTCTTCAAAATCGCCTTTGGTTTGTTTAATTGCTGAAGCATTAACAGTTGAGGCTATTGAAAGCGGCAAAATTAATACAGTAAAAATTTTTATAATGTTAATTTTCATTTATCCATTCTTATTTTGTTGTGTTGAATTAAAACAGTGAAAAGTAGGGAGGCTATTATTACTCATCTGTTAAGTTAATATAAAATAACGAGTAGTTTATGGTATTCTTTTTTCCTGCTAAATGTAATGTTTTATTTACATATGGTTGTTTTTACTCGATTAAACGGGCTTGTTGTCTGAAATTAGTTGTAATAAGGCGAAAAAAATTCATGTTACTTGAATGCTATCATCTTAAATAGCGGCTATTACGACTTGGTAAGAAGCTGATGCGTTTGTGACCAGAACTCACTAGATATTTGGTTAATAACATTAGCTTCGGCATTAATGAGTATCGCAAAACCTATGTCTAATCCAGGTGAGTAACCAATATCAGCCCGAAAGCCTTCTACCCAACCCGAATGATAGATAATTTTTTGTTCCTGAAGTTGATAAATACGCCACCCGTAACCGTAATGAGCATCGGTTAAGTACTCTCGCCAATATCTTCTACGTAGATCTTTTTTGGTTTTTATCCTTGGTGTTGTCACTTCATTTAACAGTGCTGGCGATAAGATGTCAGGATTATGGCCCAAATTTGCAATAAGCCATTTTGCTAAATCGGAAATACTTGAGTTAACACCTGCAGAAGGCGCCACTTTATAAAAATCAGGCTCTACATTTACAGTACGCCAAATATATTGCTTTAGCCTCTTACCTTGCTTGTTTCTCTTGTTGGTTAAAATAGTTTTTCTTAATACATGAGGTTTAGCAGTATTTATCTGTTCTTGAAAAGCCTTAAGACCAATAGAGCTGTTATCCATTTTTAAAGGGGAAAATAATCTTTCTGTTAGTAAAGTGGAGTAGCTTTTATTTTGGCTAATCTCAATAGCTGGTTGCAATAATCCGAAAGTGATATTTTGATAGCCATAACACTTTTCTGGTTGGCAAATAGGGGTAATGCGATCAAAGCGACCAATAATTTTATCCATACTCCAGTTTTCATGGAGTAAATTATCGTAAGAATTAGGCATTAAACCACTCGAATGACTAAGAATATGCTTCAATTGAATTTTTTCTGCGGCACCTTCTTTAGCCAAAGAAAAGTCGGGAACATATTTAGTGATGGGATCTGATAAGTTAAGCACATGCTCTTGTGCCAGCATAGTAGTAATGGTGGAAGCAAAAGTTTTGGATACCGACGCTAAACGAAATACCGTATTGCTATCAACTTTTTGTAATTTCGTTTTATCAACGTGACCAAACGTTTCTAAGGAAACTATCTTATTATTTTTTACAATAACGTAAGCGCCACCAGGAATGTTATATTTTTCCAGCTGCTCGGCAACATGTGTTGAGAATTCCCTATTAAATCCCTGAAGGGTATTGGCATAGGAAAACGATATAAAAAAAGTTAAAAAAAGACAATATACTCGAATCAATACAAACTCCTCTAATAGAAATAATTTTTAAATAAAAAAGCCTCAATATTTCTGCTGAGGCATGATGCGAATGGTGTCGACTGTCGGAGTCGAACTAAGGGTTACAAGTCAGTTGTTCTAACAATTGAGCTTAATGGTCACACGAAAATGTTTGCGATAATTATGTTTTATTTATCTAACTGTCTTGGCAGCTAAACCGATATTTTCATCTCAAATTATATCATGATCTTCAAAGATAATAGTCGCTTCTTTTATCAGTGTGCTTTGCATATTAGTATTCTCACTTAACATGAACAATTTTCAAACTTCTTGCAAAGCTTATAATTTTGAATTTGAGCAAAAGCGATGACCATGGCACCTAAAGTGGTTAATCCTTTTTCACCCACCTCACCAAAGTAACTTTCACCAAAGAGTAGTGCGGAAGCTAGGATAAAAAGCCCTAATCCACCATATAATCCAATCGACATTTTGTTGTGTTTTTTACACCCCATCGTCAGTGCGTAAATACTTATTGGTAGTACACAAATAACCATTAATGTATGAAATATTTCTTGATCCATCGTGGTAGCAATTACCGTTGGCAACAAAACTGTTATCAAAGGAAGTAAAAGGCAATGTGCCAAACATAATGCAGATAAAGTAATCGCAGATTTATCTAAGGAGGCAGAGACAGTTTTCATTTTTATAACCTATATATTTAAAAGTAGAATTGCTTTTAGCAATTATTATGTGCTGAAAGACAAGTATTACAGGTACCGTTTAATTCAATTTGTGGTGATGATAATTGATAGCCAGTTTTTTCCGCTTTATCTGTTAAATCGCTTAAGTTATTACTGGTATTATTGTTTAATTCATCAACACGTAAGCACTTCTTACAAATTAAAAAATACGGTAACTCATGGGAAGACTTGCAACCAATATGAGCACACGCTACGTATTTATTGGCGATGTTAAGTCGATGCGCTAATTGCATTCTCTCTAGAAACTCTAAAGTTCGATAAGCTGTCATAGGCAACAACACTTCATTAAAGTGAGTTTTAAATGCTCCAATCAGCTCATAGGCAGAGAGTGCTTTGTTAGTGATTAACAAGAGTGTTAAAACTTGACGACGCTTTTTAGTTAATAGAAAAGCTTGTTGCTTACAGACTTTTTCTGCTAATTTTAAGCTGGCTTGTATTTGAATATCTTGATTCAATGAAATCTTATCCTTGTATTGTTTGCGTCAAGACTTACAGAGTAGTGTTGATAATAGCCAAGTCATATAGCGTAAGTTTTATGTTTAAAATTAAACAATGTTTTAGTAGGTGTCATTAAATCAAACCTTACTGATATGTTATAACATATCAGTAAGTAAAAGAAAAACCTTTCAGAACATTTTATATTTAATGGGATTGCATAATCTTCGATATGACGAGAACAATAATACTATGTTAAACAGACGATTGTTTGTTAAAAAGTGCAGGTTCATTAGCTTTTTCAGGCCAGCTACTGATTTCATCAGTAGGCCAGTTTGCTGATTACAGATCAATAGGGTAATTTTTAATAGAAATAAAAAAGCCTCAACATTGCTGTTGAGGCTTCGTTATAAATGGTGCCGTCTGCCGGAGTCGAACTGCTGCACGTTAAGAGTTACTGAATTTATCAGAGGGTGGTTTTACTTTTCTTGGGACGAAAAAAAACCTTAACATTGCTGTTAAGGTTTCGTTTCTTCCTTTCGGAATGAATGGTGCCGACTGCCGGAGTCGAACTGGCGACCTACTGATTACAAGTCAGTTGCTCTACCAACTGAGCTAAGTCGGCACACGAAAACGTGTGCGATAATTATATTCTATTGAACTAACTATCTTGGCACCGAACCAATATGAAACTAATTGATTCAATTAAAAATTAAACTTCGGTGATTATAAATCAACGAATTGGTATTGCTAAATAAAAAAGCCTCAACACATATGCTGAGGCTTTGTTATAAATGGTGCCGACTGCCGGAGTCGAACTGGCGACCTACTGATTACAAGTCAGTTGCTCTACCAACTGAGCTAAGTCGGCACACAAAGCTGTGTGCAGTATTACTAATTTACAAAGGTAATACTTTGGCACCGAAATAATACTTAATATTATTAAAAATAATAATTGAGCACCATCTCTGTAAATGGTGCCCCGACCCGGATTTGAACCAGGGACACGAGGATTTTCAATCCTCTGCTCTACCAACTGAGCTATCGGGGCATTGCTTTTCGAAGTGTTTTCGTTACCTCGTTAAGACGAGCGCTATTAGACTGTTTTTCTCTTTGTTCGTCAACTGTTATTTCATAAGTTTTTCATTAAAAAGGTTTGTTTGCTGTTTTTTTATGCTTACTGCTGTTTATTTAACTATTATAACGGCTTTTTATTGATAACTTGTCTGTTAAAATGAATATGGTAATGAATTTATTAAACGAATAGTCTTGTCTATTTTCAAGCTGAAAATGTTAATTACGTTTCAGTTTAATCATTACCAATGATTCTTAACTTCATTTATTGTTGATAATGTAACAAAGGTATAATGTTGCAAAGGTACTAAAGAGTATTGTTATTTTGATGAAGGAGGAACATAGCCTTCGATATCTGGTTCTATACCGTCAAATAAATAGGCAACCATCGCACTTTCTAAAAATTTGCGATCGTCAACATTCATCATATTCATTTTCTTTTCATTAATAAGCATCGTTTGCTTCTTTTGCCAATGCCCCCAAGCTTCTTTAGAGATATTATCAAAAATACGTTTACCCACTTCACCTGGGTATAGCTGAAATCCAAGACCTTCTGCGTCTTTCTTTAGGTTTTGACAAAAAACTGTGCGGCTCATAATTCTCTCTTATTGGTTTAATGTGTTCGTGACTTTGATTTTATTATTGGCATTATCTGTGTAACGTTAATTCTTTTGAAGTAAGCCAATAAGTTTTTTTGTTGAGGCAGCTAGACCTACGCTAGCTTCGCTGTGTAAATCATACCATTTTTGTTTTCTGGGTTCGCTAACTTCTTGAGTATTAATTTCTGGATTATTTAACTCTGCATGAGAATCGGTTGCTGTTTGAATACAGTCAATAATAATAGGTGAAATATCTAAATGAAAGTGACTAAAGGTATGTCTAAAGGTGACCAACTCTTGCCATGAGTTGTCTGCCGTTGTGGCTTGTAAACCTAGTGATTGCAATAAGCTGTTAATTTCATCTTTGTCACTTACTTCATAAAAGCACCATAATCCTCCCCAAATACCCACTGGAGGTCGTTTTTCCATTAATACGTTGTCGCTTGTTGGCGTTGTTATTCTAGGAATTACCATAATGGTATTTTTTTCAGGGATCTTCTTCTTTGGTTTCTTTTGAGGAAATTCAGTTTGTAAAGTACTCGCCATTGCCAAGCAACTTGTTTTTACTGGACAAATTTCACAAGTTGGTTTACTTCGAGTACATACTGTTGCTCCTAAATCCATCATGGCTTGGGTATAAAAGCCAGTGTCGGTAGCGGGAGTTAAAATTTCACTTAATTGCCAGAGTGCTTTGTCAAATTTAGCTAAACCATTGTGGCCTTCTACTAAATAGTTTCGTGCTAATACACGCTTTACATTACCATCAAGAATTGGGTGGTATTGATTTAACGATAAACTTAAAATTGCACCTGCGGTTGAGCGCCCTATACCAGGAAGAGCAATTACCTGTTCTATATCTTCAGGAAAAATACCTTTATGTTCACTAACGATAAGTTTGGCTGCTTTATGTAAATTACGGGCTCTTGCGTAATAGCCTAAACCTGTCCAATGATGTAAAACATTATCTTCATCGGCATTAGCCAAGCTAGTTATCGTGGGGAAACTTTCCATAAAGCGTTGGTAATATGGAATAACCGTTGCTACTTGGGTTTGTTGTAGCATTATTTCAGACACCCAAACACTGTATGGCGTTTTATTTTGTTGCCACGGTAAGTGTTTTCTGCCTTGATGGTGATACCAATTAACTACTTGAGCTGCAAACTGCTTAGCTGATGTTGTTGATATATTTACATCTTTCTTTGGGGGAGTGGAAATTGGAGTATTAATGGTTATAAGCTTCACTTTTAAGTATGTAGGCGCAGTGTAACTAATTATTTTAGCTGACTCAAAAGAGTTTGTTAGTAAAGAAAGTTAGAGTTGGATAAATTAGTTTTATTGCACGGGGTGAAATCTGTATAATAGCGGTAATTATTTTTAGTAACTATTATTATAAGGCTATGCCATGAAAGTTGATGCAAAGAACCGAAGTCAGCGTGTACGTAAAAAATTGAGAGTTGACGAGTTTAAAGAATTAGGTTTCGACGTTGCTTGGAAGTTAAATGAAGGCATAACTAGCGATGAACTTGATGCTTTTATTGATAAATTCTTTAATGAAGTGATTCAACCAAACGGATTAGGTTTTGGTGGTGAAGGCGATACGTTATGGCACGGTCTAATTTGTACACAAAAACTAGGTTCATGTACAGATGAACATAGAGCAGCTGTAGAAAAATGGTTAACTGATAACGGCGCTACTGCAGTAGCAGTGAGTGATTTATATGATGTGTGGTGGGCTGAATAATTTTTGAGCATTTTCTAGTCATTTCTACTGCGTTAAATAAACTCGAAATATAAATAACTATTCCGTCGTTTATTTACCTTGTATAAAAGGCTATAAATTCACTCAAAAAGGCTTATACACTTGTAAGTTCTACCTGTAATTACAAGAAAATTAGATAGAAATTAAAATGACTGAAAAGATACATAAAACCATAGAACAAGCCGAGCAAGAAGGTAAGTACATTCGTAAAGTTCGTAGCTTTGTTAAACGCGAAGGTCGTTTAACCAAAAACCAAGAACGCGCTATTGATAACCATTGGCAAGATATGGGATTAAACCATAGCAATGGTATTATTGATGTGCAAAACTTATTTGCTAATGACAATCCTATTGTTTTAGAAATTGGTTTTGGTATGGGCAAGTCTTTAGTAGAAATGGCTAAAGCTGCACCAGAGTTAAACTTTATTGGTGTTGAGGTTCACAAACCTGGTGTTGGTGCTTGTATTGCTTCGGCAATTGAAGAAGGTGTTACTAACTTAAAGGTTTATGAGCATGATGCGATTGAAGTATTAGCTGATTGTATTCCTGATGGTGTTTTAACAACCGTACAATTGTTTTTCCCTGATCCATGGCATAAAAAGAAGCACCATAAACGCCGTATCGTTCAAGCCGACTTTGTTGAAGCTATTCGTAAAAAGCTTAAAGTTGGTGGTGTTTTTCATATGGCGACTGACTGGGAAAACTATGCAGAGTGTATGCTCGAGGATATGCAAAGTGCCCAAGGCTATGAAAACTTATCTGATACTAATGATTATGTGCCGCGTCCAGATTCAAGACCACTAACTAAATTTGAAAGCCGTGGTCATCGTTTAGGTCATGGTGTTTGGGATATACAATACTCTAAAGTATAGGGTTTTTATTTAGGTAATTGTTCTAGGCGGTAAGTACTTACTTTCAACGTAGAACAAGTGCTGTGCATTGCGCAAATTACCTGAATCTTTAAGCCATTGCTCTGTAATTATTTCTCGTTGTAAAGCCGCATGTAATAAGCGGCTTTTATATTGGCACCAATAATATATCGTTGCAGCTTGATGACAATCGTTATTCGGAAATATATCACTACGTTTTTCCGCCATTTCCTCAATAATACTCGCAATAACTTTTTCTTTTAATTCGTCCTCAATTTTTTGTTTAAAGCGTGTGAAACGCTTTGCTTTAATTAATTGCCAAATTAACCAGACCATTGAGGCTAGGGCAAGTGCAGCTATAATTTGCATTTATTTTCTCGTGTAATAATTATGAGAGGATAGTAACAACTTTTAACCGTAAAATATCTGATTATTTTAGTTGTCTTCGAACGATTGTAAACTCTCTTTAAAAATACTCTTTTTGTTGGTTACTCATTATTTAATTCCCTTCTCTACTCTTCTAATCCTATTATTTATAATTGTTTACATTGACTTTTGTTATTAACACACCTTAAATTGATTGTTATGGATGAAAAATCATGTCAATGAGCAGCATTAATGAATAAAGCAGTAAAAATCAATGACAAACTTACCAAACGGTTATTAGTTTATATATTATTATGCAGTACGCTAGTTTCTGTGTTCTCAACTATTGTTCAACTTTATTCTTCTTTTCAATACGATATAGAGTTATTAGAACAGCGCTTTAATAATATAGAGAAAAGTTACATACCTTCTCTGGCTACTAGTTTATGGGATTTTAATGAGCCCTTAGTTGCTCAACAAGTACAGGGGATTGTTGATTTACCTGATATAGGTTTAGTTATCGTTAAAAATGACTTTGATTATTTATATGAACAGGGCAGCGGAGATTTCACGGTTAAAAAGTTTGTTGAATATCCAATTGATTTTGAAGGACAACATGTAGGTAGTTTGCAAGTATATGGAACTTATAAAGACATCTACGAACGTTTATGGCAGCAAGCTGGATTTATCTTGACGGCCGAGTTTATTAAGATATTAATTCTCACCTTCTTTATTATTATTATTGTCAATAAAATCATTGTTAAACACTTGGTTCAAATTACTCGCTATACCCAAGAGTTAGCGAGCTATAACTTAGATAAAAAATTAATTCTGTCAAATCGACCACAAAAAGAAGATGAATTAGATTCTCTTGTTTATGCAATAAATGATATGCGCATTAAACTTAAAGATGAAATATTCAAGTTAGAAGATGCAGAAAACGCTTTGTTAGCCTTAAATGGTGAGTTAGAAGTTAAAGTTCATGATAGAACGGCTAAATTAGAGCAAAGTAATCAGCAGTTACAAAGCTCGTTCGACAATTTAACATTGGCGCAAGATCAATTAGTACAATCTGAAAAAATGGCCTCACTTGGTCAGTTAGTTGCGGGGGTTGCTCATGAAGTGAATACACCTTTAGGGATTTGTGTAACATCTATTACCGCGCTTAAAGAAAAAGTAGAAGCTTTGCAAGAAGCAGTAAACTCACAAGAATTAACAAAAACTTTTCTGATCGAAACATTAAATTTATTGATGGAATATGAGCAAATAATTGAACGCAGCTTAAATAAATCAGTAGAGCTCATTCGTAGTTTTAAGTCGGTGGCCGTTGAACAACATACCGACCCAGAAGTAAATATTAACTTGTCTCAGCATGTTTACGACGTGGTAAATACCGTTAAAACACTCTTTAAACAAAAAAAATATACTATTAATATTGAGGTCGATAAAGACATTAGCTTAATAACTTACCCAAGTGCTTGGAATCAAATATTAACTAATTTTTTAATGAATTCACATATTCACGGTTTTGAAGATCGTCTTGAAGGCGAAATAGCGATAAAATTCACTAAAAGTAATGGTTACTTAACGCTGCTTTATGCTGATAATGGCAAAGGAATACCTGATACCTTGGAAAAGCGCATATTCGATCCTTTTGTCACAACAAAGCGTGGGCAAGGTGGTTCAGGTTTAGGCTTAAATATTGTTTTTAATTTGGTTAACACCAAATTAGGTGGAACGATTAAACTACTTGAAATTGATCAAGGTAGTAGCTTTAAAGTGAAAGTGCCAATCAAAGATTAACCGATAATAACTACAGTATTTAGTGAAACTAATATCGCTCTAAAAACAAGCAGATATTGACTTTTTTACATTAGATCTATAGTATTCTCGCGCCTTAAATCTAACTACAAACTCTGTAAATATCTAAACTTGCTAGCTTTAGGTGTCTTCGCTGTTCTTAACTTCATGAATACATTTATAAATGTATTCAATACAACCAATGAGATAAAAATGTTTGAATTACATACCAGTAAAGTGTCAAACCTGAGAAATGATGTTTTGTCGGGCTTTACCGTCGCTTTAGCTTTGGTGCCGGAAGCAGTCGCTTTTGCTTTTGTTGCAGGTGTAGAGCCTTTAGTGGGACTATATGCTGCATTTATGGTTGGTTTAATTACTGCTATATTTGGCGGTCGACCAGGAATGATTTCAGGGGCAACAGGTGCTATGGCTGTTGTTATGGTTAGCTTAGTAGCTATTCATGGGGTTGAGTACCTTTTTGCTACTGTTGTATTAACCGGTTTACTGCAAATATTGGCGGGGCTATTTAAATTAGGTAAGTTTATTCGTTTAGTGCCACATCCCGTAATGCTCGGTTTTGTTAATGGTTTAGCCATTGTTATTTTCTTAGCACAACTTGGGCAATTTAAAGTAACAAATAGCGCAGGTGAGTTAGAGTGGTTACAAGGCTCTCCAATGATGATTATGGCAGGGTTAATTTTGTTAACTATGGCTATTATTCACTTCCTACCTAAATTAACTAGAGCAATACCTTCTTCACTCGTTGCCATTGTTGTTGTTACCTTATTAGTACAAAGTTTAGGGCTTGATACCCGTACAGTTGTTGATTTTCTTCGCGATATGACCAACGACCCAACCGCTTCGATTGCAGGCGGTTTACCACAGTTTTCTATTCCTAATGTACCTTTTGATTTTGAAACTTTAAAAGTTATCTTACCTTTTGCACTTGTGCTTGCTGCTATCGGTTTAATTGAGTCTTTACTGACATTAACACTTATTGATGAGTTAACAGGAACTCGTGGTCATGGTAATAAAGAGTGTGTTGCCCAGGGCGCTGCTAATACGGTAACTGGTTTCTTTGGTGGTATGGGTGGTTGTGCCATGATTGGACAATCGATGATTAATGTAAATTCAGGCGGTAGAGGTCGAGCTTCAGGTATAACAGCTGCGCTTGCTTTACTTGGTTTTATTTTGTTTGCTTCAGGCTTAATTGAAATGATCCCATTAGCTGCTTTAGTTGGGGTTATGTTTATTGTTGTTATTGGTACTTTCGAGTGGTCAAGCTTCCGTATTTTGAAAAAAGTACCTAAGGCCGATGCTTTCGTTATCGTACTTGTATCGGGTGTTACTGTTGCAACTGATTTAGCAATAGCGGTAGTGGTAGGTGTTATTGTTTCGGCATTAGTGTTTGCTTGGGAGCATGCTAAACGCATTAAGGTTAACCGAAGTACTGACGAACAAGGTGCTACAGTTTATGAAGTAATAGGTCCAATTTTCTTTGGTTCAGTTTCTACTTTTCTAGAGCAATTTGACATTGAGCAAGACAGCGATGATGTCGTCATTGAATTCAAACGCTCTCGTGTTGCAGACCATTCTGCAATAGAGGCAATCGATACTTTAGCTGAACGCTATATTGCCAAAGGTAAAAAAGTACATTTAAAACATTTAAGTCAAGAGTGTAAAATATTGTTAAAAAAGGCAGGAGACTTAGTGGAAGTCAATGTAATTGAAGACCCTGAATACCATATAGCAACAGATAAACTTGGCTAAGGTATTTTTTGATAGTGTCAGGTTTCTCATTTAAGGTTATATAATAAATGCAGCTAGAGTTCTTTGATATTCCAAGTCCTTGTGTGGAAGTATGTCAATCGAATGAAAAGGGCTATTGCCTTGGCTGCATGCGTACGCGTGAAGAAAGAAAAGAATGGCTTCACCTTAATAATGACACCAAAAAAAAAGTAATTAAACGTTGTATTCAGCGGAAGAAACGTCTAAAAAATAAGGACACCCCGAAAGTTGCTGAGATCGTCAGAACTGAGTCAGAGCAACTGCAAGTAGAGCAGCCTTCATTATTAGATGCCCCTAAAAAAATGACATCATTTCATGATACTGATTTAGATTTTGGGGATTTTGAACTATAGTAATTAACCGTTTTATTTAAGGAACAGAAGAAAACGGTTGCTAGCTTATATAATTATGGCTATTATACGCCTCCTTTGAGGCACCTAGTTGTTTCAATGTTTAACTATAATGCCCCGATAGCTCAGTTGGTAGAGCAGAGGATTGAAAATCCTCGTGTCCCTGGTTCAAATCCGGGTCGGGGCACCATTTATTTAATCTTATGCTGCGACTGTTCGTTCCTCACGCTCAGTCTGAACGTAGTGCCCGTTAGTCCTGAACTTGTTGAAAGAGTTTTTAGCGAAAATACTTAATTTCCTTAGGTAAGTCATTGTTCTTTCATGTACTTATATATGTACTTTAAGTGTATCGAAAACTTTCTGGTTATCATTTTGTCAATGTGATTAGCGTTACACTAAGATAAGCTTTGATACAAAATTTAATAAAAACGTAACGTGTGCCATACCGATAGACCATAGTAATCCACCTATTTTTTACACACCAAAAAATTCAACACTTTATGTTTTTCTTGGTTGAAATTTCGGATCGTGAAATTCGGATCGTGAAAGTAGGTGTTTAGTTAATTCTTTTAATTTCTGTTAAAAAAATAAGTTAATAGTAAGTTTGCTATTGCTTTAAGGGTGAGATTCCATAATAATATTATAATCTAATACTTACACCTTTTGACTTATTCGTTAGGTACTAAGTGCACTTTGGGTTAGGGGGAATTGAATGCCTCATGATCAGTATATTAAAAAGGAATATAACAGTGAATAATATAGGTTTTTTAAAGTCACCTATCGCAATAGTTTTAGGAACAGTATTAATGGTTGCGAGTTGTGGTGGAAGTTCAAATTCTAACAGTTCAAGCTCTAGCAGTTCAAGCTCTAGCAGTTCAAGCTCTAGTAGTTCAAGCGCACCTACTGACACTGCAGGTATTGCTGTTGTTACTGGGCAAGCACTAAAAGGGATATTGATGGGGGCTGACGTTATCATAACAAATGCCGCTGGTACTGAGGTTGCTCGTGGTGTTACTGATAGTGAAGGTAAATTCGATATCAGCTTTGCACCTGAAGCTGATGGTGTTTATACCATAACAACGGTATCTAATGACAATACCACTATGGTTTGTGATGCTGTAACGTGTGGTTCAGATGCTGATGGCAATGTTATTGTTATGGGTGAAATAGTACCTGCTGCTAATTTAGAAGGTTTGGAATTAGCCAATGTTTTATATATAGCAAAACCTGCTGATAATGCTACAAATGAAAATGACATTCAATTGAATGTTTTTACTACAACAACTGTTGCAGTATTAAGAGCTAAAATAGCCGAAGGTAATTTAGATGCTGATGGACTTAAAGAGGCTGCATTATTAGCAACAAAAGTTGCAGCAGAAGCTTTAGGTATTGAACTACCTGAAGATGCTAATTTACTTAACTTAGTTCTCTCTAGCAATTTTGATGAAATTATTGAAGCACATGACGCATTTCTTGCGCTAATCAACGCAGCTTTTGCAGCTGACATAAGCAATGTTGGTAAATTAATTGACGCTATATCATTGATTGTCGAAGCGACAGATGGTGAGGATATTAGTGCAGCCCTTGACGCACTAATTGCAATCCACGGTGAAATTACCCAAGAAGCGGTAGCAATATCGGGTGAAGTTAATGTTTCTCAAGAAGCCATTGATCTACTTAACGATGCTGCAAATGGCACAATTGATGTTGGCGCGTTGGAGAATGCTGTTATAGAAAATAATGGTGGCGACTCAAGTTCTAGCTCAAGCAGCTCTAGCTCAAGTGTTCCAAGCTCAAGCAGCTCTAGCTCAAGCAGTTCAAGCTCAAGCAGTTCAAGCTCAAGCAGTTCAAGCTCAAGCAGTTCAAGCTCAAGTGTTCCAAGCTCAAGCAGCTCTAGTTCAACAGGCTCAGGTTCTGGTTCTGGCTCAGGTTCTGGTTCTGGCACTGGTGGCTCAGGCGGTGGTGGTGCATAGCACTAGCTCCCTTTAAGTAAAGTATAATAAAACCGCTTCTTAGCGGTTTTATTTTATTTAAACAATTAATATTTGAACACATGAAATTGAAGAACGCATTTCTCTTTAATTGATGACATTTCAAAAGTAAAAATATATGAGTAACGAAAAAATCAGGCAAGAATTTACAAAATTTATTTTTGTTGGCTTAATTTGTACTTCTGTTCAATATGTTTTATTGTTCATTTTGGTAGAGCTTGCTTCAGTTTATGCGGTTACTGCTTCAGCTATAGCCTATATTCTAAGTGCTGTTGTAAGCTATTTTCTAAATTATCATTTTACTTTTCAAGTGAATAATAACCATGCAACCACCTTAGCTAAGTTTATTTTTATGGTTTTACTTGGTTTTTTAGCAAATACAGTAATATTCTATTTTGTCTTTAATCACTTCATGTTACCTTATATTTTTACTCAAATAGTGGCTACGGTTTTAGTATTAATGCAGAACTTTATGCTAAGTAAATATTGGACCTTTAAAACATCATAATGATAAACAACTCTCCTGATCTAGCATCAACTTCTGTTTCCACATTACCTTCTTTAGCTATTGTCGTTCCTTGTTTTAATGAAGAGGAAGTACTAAAGCTTACTGTTGACGTATTATCAGCAAAACTTGCGCAATTAATAGAGAGTCATAAAATTAATGAACACTCTTATATTTATTTCGTTGATGACGGTAGCTCTGACAATACTTGGGCATTAATTGATGATTTTAGCTGTAATCATCAATTAATCAGAGGGATAAAATTGTCAAGAAACAAAGGTCATCAATTGGCTTTACTGGCAGGCTTATTCTCAACCAATGAAGATATGGTTATTTCAATTGATGCTGATCTACAAGATGATACTGATGTTATCGACCAAATGGTTGACCGCTACGGCTCAGGCGACGATATTGTTTATGGCGTGCGTTCAACACGCGATACCGATAGTAAGTTTAAAAGGCTTACCGCTGAAAGTTATTATTCATTATTAGACAAAATGGGCGTTGAAATTGTCTATAACCATGCTGATTTTCGTTTAATGTCTAAACGAGCAATTAATAGTTTAAGAGAATTCCCAGAAAGTAATGTTTTTCTCCGTGGCTTAATACCACAGCTTGGCTTTAGATCATCTATTGTTAGTTATAGCCGCCTAGCCAGACAAGCAGGTGAAACTAAATACCCGGTCTCTAAAATGTTGAAGTTGGCTTGGGAAGGCGTTACTTCTTTTTCAGTAATGCCGTTACGCTTAATTACTTCGATGGGGCTTATTGTTAGCTTAATATCGCTGAGTTTAACGTTTTGGGTATTATATTTGAAAATATTTACACAAAGTGCAATTCCTGGTTGGTCATCAATTTTATTACCTATTTTATTCATAGGTGGTGTTCAATTAATTAGTCTCGGTATTATTGGTGAGTATATTGCTAAAATATTTACCGAAACAAAAGCACGCCCTAAATATATCATCGAAAAAAAAACCTATAAATAATTAACCAAAAATTACCACTAATATTTAGAATGAAATTACCTAAGAACTCACTTATTGACTATGTAAAGCAATACAACATTGGTTTGTATGTATTGCTTATTTTGCTATTGGGCACTACTACTGTTTCTCCTGGTTATAATCAACCGGCTGAATTGTTTTGGGACGAAAACTATCATATTGCTTCGGCACAAAAATATATTGATGGGGTTATGTTTATGGAACCTCATCCACCACTAGGTAAAATGTTATTAGCTTTGGGTGAATATATCACGCAAGCTAACCAAAATGTTGATACGAAAAATTTACTAAAAACTGACTATTTACAAAACGGCATGAAGCCGAAAAATTTATCTTTTACTGGCTATCGACTTGTACCAGTAATATTAATGATATTAACGGCCGTTTTATTTTTTTTCATTGTGATGAATATTAGTAACAATAGTCATATTGCCTTCTTGTCATCTTTACTCTTACTTTTTGATAATGCGTTAGTGGTACATGCGCGTAGTGCGATGTTAGAAAGCACACAATTGTTTTTTATGTTGGCAGCCATTCTTTACTTTACGTTAGCCATTAAAAAGAATCGTATAACGCTTAAAACCTATTTAATACTAGCCAGTCTTATTGCTTTAGTGATCTCTGTTAAAGTGAATGGTGCAATTTTATTACTATTGTTAGCCTTTCTATTTTTCTATGAACAGAAGGAAGCAATTAAAAATAAAAAAATAAGCCAAGTATTGAACCGTTTAGTGGTAACAGCACCATTAAGTATATTATCAATCGCTATGGTATTTTTACTCTTCATGTATGCCCATATTGTAAGCGGGAGTAAAATTGAAAATAATCAAACCTATAAAGCCTCACCAGCGTACCAAGAACTTATTACTCAAGGCGATATATATAGTCCTACCGCTTTTATTGTGGCGCTAAAAGATAACTTAAAATTTATGAGTGAATATGCTGATGGCGTACCTACGTTAGACATTTGTAAAGACGGTGAAAATGGCAGTTTAGCTGTTGGTTGGCCACTTGGTACTAAAACGATTAATTATCGTTGGGATAAAGAAACCATTGACGGGAAACAGCAAGCAAGTTACCTGTATTTACAAAGTAATCCGTTAGTATGGATTACTTCAGGTATAGGAGTTTTATTGAGTGTCAGCTTACTTATAGGCCGTTTCGTCTACAATGCCCCAGTTAAAGACGAATCTTTGTTTTGGTGGATAACGGTATTTAGCACACTTTATGTAAGTTACATGATTGCAATAATACAAATAGATCGGGTGATGTATTTGTATCATTACTTTATTCCCTTAATGTTTGCTTTAATTAATTTACCGTTAATTTTCAGTTATATTTTTAGTGATGAATTAATTAAACAGCCTAAGCATAGTTATATTAATTTATTAATATTTACAGCTTTAGTTATTGCTTCTTTTATACATTTTTCGCCTTTTACTTATTATCTGCCTTTAACTGAGCAAGAATTTCAATTAAGGCAGTGGTTTGATTTTTGGCAACTTCATTCGGTTACCCAAAAATGAAAAACTATATAATGACATTTATCTTACTGACTATGGCAGTTGCAATTTATCTGCAAACTTCATTAGTTGAATTAAGCGAAACAATAGCCGTTACCGTATTGAAAAATAAAGATGAAATAAAATCAGTACACCAAGAAAGAAATATTAGTAAAAGTAAAGAATATTACTTAGATCAGATAAGTTTCCAAGCAAATGGAAATCATTTATATCATCATGCACATGGAAATATTGGTTATAAAGAACACTACTTTATTGATTTTAATAGCTCGTTTACTACTAAAGATAGCGCGGTTTATCAATTTAGCATTTCATCAGACGATGGCTTTGCTTTATATATTGATAATAAATTGATTTGTCAGCATGCCAATGATCGCCCACTAACCAAAAGTATGTGTAGTGTAGAGCTAAAAGCAGGTGCTCACGATTTTAAACTCAATTATTTTCAAGGTTATGGTAATGTTGGTTTAGTAGCTCTTTACAAGGATATAAAAGAACATCAGTTTCAACCTGTGGGTTTAGATAGCAATAACCTATCATTTAACCGTCAAAATCATTAATCGAATTAATTTTTACTCATTTACTCTCATTTTCTTCTCATTGTGCATATTGGTTTAAAGGTTTTATGCACAAAGAGTTTAAGAGGCGCTATGCTTTAGAGAAACCAAATTGACGTTTAATTTTTTATAAGTGTAGCGAAGCGCCTCGGTGTTCTCTGTGGTTAATGTTCTTGATTTTCACCACCGAGGCGCTTCACTATCGATGTAGGGGGTAATTCATTGCCCCATTTTATTTGAAATGACTTTGATTTTTTGTCAGAATAATTTCTAACCTACATTTTAAAACCAAATCCGCGCGAACAGGACAATATGCGTCAGGACAATGTGCTCCTGCAGTGTCTAATAAGGTACGGCCTGTACCGTCTGCATTGTCTAATCAGTTGCATCCCTGCAACGCAAGTTCCCGCCTACAATGGATCAATTGTAGGCTATCCGCCCACTCTTATTACATACGATCCCTATTAAAATAAGCTTGATCTAAATTATGGTAAAGTATCGGCTCAGTCCCATAACCTAAAGTAATGTTATTATCAGTATCACCTATTTTAGTTTCTAACATATAAGTCCATTGTTCTATGCCTTTTACTTGAACACCGTAGGTTTTTTTCATAGATTTAGACATATTCAAAGGAATGCTAAAACCAATACCAATAAATTCTTCAGTTATACTGCTATTTGCAAACTTAGAACGTCGATATTCAATGGCAATATTAGCATCACCAAACCAGTGTTTTGAATTTAAGGTGAAGCCTTTATCGCCTTGCCAATATTCTCCACCTTTAACTTCAACATCCCAATTATAAGCTTTGAACCTATGTCGATATTTTAGTAGTTTCATGTTATGTTTTTTATTAGTATATTTATCTTTATAATCACTATAAACAAATGAAACGCGATGTTTTTGATTACTTGATTGCCAACGTGTTTCATTTTGCCAGCCTTTAGCATCATATAAAATTTGACCTAAAGTAAATTTGGTTGCGGTATTATAGGGCAGCATAAATGTTTGATGAAACAAGCGGCGATCTATGCCTTCTCGCAAGCCCCACCAACGGTAAAATGGTGCCCCTTTTTCAAAGTTCTGACTATCGGCAATATTATCAGAAAAATGACGTATATCTATCACGCCACCGTCCCACAAAGACATTTGTAAATTGCTGCTTAATAACAATTGATAGTCAAATGCACCAAATTCTGTTCCCAAATTACTGACTAGAGCAGGAGAAAGAGTTAATCGCGGAACAAAGTGAGTTGACTCAATATCTTGGACATGCCAAACGGTATTATCGGCTACCTCAATATTGTCGGCTTTTATCCAAAAACAGTCAGCTGATAACGAATAACAACGTTTATTTAGTTGGTACACAGGTAAGCCGTAATTAGTTAATGTTAAGGAAGCTTTGGTGTTACCTGTGATCATATCAATATAATCAGTAACAATTTCAATGGCATCATACTCGTTGCGGTTATATAGGTTGTTTTCTAATTCCACCACTAAATTACCATTGTTTTCTCCCACTGACACAGATTCGAAACCATGATTGATCAGCTTATTACTTAATAACATCATATTGGCAGGTGTAGATGCCGGTGTTAAATCATCTTCATTATTTAATGGTTTTTTAGCTAATTGTGATCGGTTTTTAGTAGAGGTTTTATTGTCACTGTTATTTTTTTGAACAAGCTGGCTATCTAGTGCCGTTTCTTGTTGTTGATTTTCTTGTTTGTGACTTTCATGTTGAACCGACTCATTTTGACGTTTGCCTAGACTTAATGCGTAATCACTACTGGCTGGGCGGTTATTATCTGTACCGCCAATAGGTATAGTAATGCCCGCTGAAAACCAAGGGTCTTCTTTATAATTATCTTTGTCTGATGTATATAATTGTGTAGTAAAGTGAGCTTGCCAATTGTTAGGTAACCACTGCGATGTTTTTGGAGTCAAAAATTTTACACCAACACTGACAGCATTGGCATCATACTCACTCACTACTTGTAAGTAATCTAACGGTTGCCATTCTATCGAGCCAAACACACCATCCATGTAACCAATCGTATTATCAGCTTTACCAAGACCTAAGTTAACTCTGGCGTTGCCCCAGTTATCTAGGTTGAAAGATTTTGAAGCCGTAATATAATAGAATCGATTATGTACTGCAGCGCCACCAATATCTTGACCACCCACCGCTAGCTCAAACATATCTTTAGGTATAAAAGGAATATTCCACTTCATCGATGCAGATAAATCCCTAAAGTTACCGCAATCGTTTTCGGTATACATATTACAGCGCCATGTTTGGGTAGAAAACTGACCAACAAACTCCAACTGTGGCAATAAACCCACAGCAAACTTTAAATCGTCCGCTTTTACAAAGCCGCCATCATTTCCTCTTTCAGAAAAAAAAGTATCGCTATAACTAAAGGTGAAGTTGCCATAGTCGGTCACTGAAGCATTGGGGGTATTGAGTACGCCGGTGAAACCTTGATTAGAAAATAATGAATCAACGAGGTCATCACTATCGGCATGACAAAAAAGTGGCATGGAAGTCGCTAAAATTGTGCATAATTTAATAAGTTTACTGGTCAAAATATTAAGTTCCTTGGTGCGTATATGCATGTTGCTCCGTCTTCAATATAATATAATAAACCATTAGTAATTATGAAGAATGAAAATCAGTGAAATAATACACATAATCATGTGTAATGCCTACCCTGAATTTTACAGTATTGTATATTAAAGCAATATATTTGACGTTTTTGAAAACCAATCTCACAGTAGTGAATTTTAGGTATCAAATCACGTTAAACGAAGATAACTTTTACTTCATCAGGTGTATCTGTTTGCGTCAGTGTTTTACCCACTTGACTTTTTTGACCATCGGTTGTAATTAGCTTGTTTTTTCGATTGAGTGGGCGGGGCCTCATAACCTCTTTGTGTGTAAACCCCTTAAAGCACTTGCACAATGAGAAGGGAATGAGGGTAAATGAGAAAACATTAACAATAAACCTAAAACCTGTTTTTTGTCTTCTCTAAAGCGCAGCGCCTCTTCACCTCTTTGTGTATAAAACCCTTAAAGCACTTGAACAATGAGAAGAGAATGAGGGCAAATGAGAAAACATTAACAATAAACATTCAACCACGTCAGTCTGTCTTCTCTAAAGCGCAGCGCCTCTTACCCTCTTTGTGCCTAAAGCCCTTAAGGCGATCTTCACAATGAGAAGAGAATGAGAGTAAATAAGAAAACATTAACAATAAACATTAAACCTGTTTTTTGTCTTCTCTAAAGCGCAGCGCCTCTTAACCTCTTTGTGCCTAAAGCCCTTAAGGCGATATTCATAATGAGAAGAGAATCGGGGCAAATGAGAAAACATTACACAATAAACCTAAAACCTGCTTTTTGTCTTCTCTAAAGCGCAGCGCCTCTTAAACTCTTTGTGCATAAAGCCTTTAAACCACTTGCACAATGAGAAGAGAATGAGAGTAAATGAGAAAACATTAACAATAAACATTCAACCACGTCAGTCTGTCTTCTCTAAAGCGCAGCGCCTCTTACCCTCTTTGTGCCTAAAGCCCTTAAGGCGATCTTCACAATGAGAAGAGAATGAGGGCAAATGAGAAAACATTAACAATAAACATTCAACCACGTCAGTCTGTCTTCTCTAAAGCGCAGCGCCTCTTAACCTCTTTGTGCCTAAAGCCCTTAAGGCGATATTTGACCTGGTCAAGTAAATTCAGACACCCTAGTTAAGCTAATTTTTCTAACTCATTAATTTTCAATTCAAAATCATTAGGGCTTTGATACCCTAAGTAAGAGTGTAGTCGGTTACTGTTGTACCACATGGTTATGTAATTCATTATATCTTGTTGAGCTTCATAGCGTGTTTCATAATTTTTCCAGTGAACACGCTCTTGCTTTAGGCTGCCAAAGAAGCTTTCAGCAACGGCATTATCCCAACAGCAACCCTTTTTACTCATACTACCAATAAAGCCATTGTTATTGAGTAATTGTCTATACTGGTGACTTGCGTATTGAACACCTTGATCGGAATGAACAATAAGTCCTTTCTCAGGGCTTCTTTGCCAAATAGCCATTGTTAGTGCATCACAGACAAGTTGAGCTTTCATTCTCGACCCCATGCTCCAACCAACAACTTTACGAGAGTACAAGTCAATAACAACGGCTAAATAGAGCCAACCTTCTGCTGTCCAAATGTAAGTAATATCACCGACAAATGCTTGATTTGCTTGCTCTATGGTAAAGTTTTGTTCAAGTTCATTTTTATAAAGTGGCTTATTGTGAGCACTATTAGTAGTGACTTTATATTTCTTTTTATAGCGAACCCAAACATTTGCCTCTTTCATTAATTTGGCTACTTTCCATCGACTGATAGGAAAACTCAAAGCATTCAGTACCGCTTTAATACGCCTTTCGCCATAAGTATTGTCACTGAATTTGGCAATATCCTTTATTAACTCAATCATTTCTTGATGTGTTGCATTATTTGTTTTACTTGTATTACGTTTCTGATAACTATAATAATTATTAGTTTTCACGCCCAATACGCGGCACATTAATACCACTGACCAGATCTTCTTATGATGGGTAATAAACGAATATTTTACTTCGTTTCTTTTGCAAAGAAGACCGTCGCTTTTTTTAATATATCGCGCTCCATTTCTAGGCGTTTGACTTGCGCTTTTAATTGACGATTTTCTTCTTGATCGGGTGTCAGTTTTCCATTACCTCGAAAAGCTTGACCATCTTCATTTTCAGCTTCTTTGATCCAGCGGCCGAGCATTTGATTTCCAATCCCTAGATTCCTGCTAGCTTCAGAAATACTAATGTTTTGATCTCTGACTAAAGAGATAGCATCAAGTTTAAATTCCTTGGAATATTTTTTACGTGTTGTCATTTTCATTCTCCGGTTAAGTTCATTATTCCTTAACTGGGGTAGTCGAATCAATTAAACCACGTCAATTCATAATGAGAAGAGAATCGGGGCAAATGAGAAAACATTAACAATAAACATTCAACCACGTCAGTCTGTCTTCTCTAAAGCGCAGCGCCTCTTCACCTCTTTGTGTATAAAACCCTTAAAGCACTTGAACAATGAGAGGGAAATGAGAGCAAGTGAGAAAATATTATTATTCGTTTTCAGGTAAATTGAACCGTTTAACACCATTAATGTGAGCTTACGGCAGCCTAGCTCAACTTCGTGAGCTAGGCTGCCGTAAGCTCACATACGAAAGAAGAAAAGTTAACCCCGAGCGCAAGACTGGCCTATCATCAAACGCATTCAGCGCCCATCATGGAAGCCATAAAATTGTGGGGAGAAACGCATTTAGCCAATGAAACCGTTGAAGAAAACAGTGGCCTAGGCAAAGCTATTCGCTACTTTATCAAACATTATGTCGGACTGAGTTACTTTTGCAGCACTGAAGGAGTAAAAATCGACAATAATCGTATTGAAGCGATGCTCAAAATTGTGGTGAGAGACAGAAAAAACGCGATGTTCCACAAAACCTTACTGGGGGCAACGATTGGGGATGTCATTACCTCGGTCATCGCGACGGCAAGTGAGGCGGGTATTAATGTCTTTGACTACTTCACCACCTTACAACGAGAAAAAGAGCAGGTAAAAAAGACCCCTGAAGATTATTTACCCTGGAATTATCTCGCTAAAAATTCAATCACCTAAAAAAACCAAACACGATGATTTAGGCTTTACCGCCTAGGTCAAGCTGTACCTGAAAAAATCGTGATGTCACGCTACGCTGCCGTAAGCTCACTTCAATTGCACAACCAATTACTTTTTGTGTTAGTAAATCAGCTTCCATAACTATCCTTAACACTGAAACATTGAAACAAATAATCTAGCTCTTTTGTCTTACTCAGTTTAGCACCTTTTTACCTCTTTGCTTATAAAGCCCTTAAACCATTTGCACAATGAGAAGAGAATGAGGGTAAATGAGAAAACATTAACAATAAACCTAAAACCATGTCAGTTTGTCTTCTCTAAAGCGCAGCGCCTCTTGGCCTCTTTGTGCATAAAGCCCTTAAGCCACTTGCACAATGAGAAGAGAATGAGAGTAAATGAGAAAACATTACACAATAAACCTAAAACCTGCTTTTTGTCTTCTCTAAAGCGCAGCGCCTCTTAAACTCTTTGTGCATAAAGCCTTTAAACCACTTGCACAATGAGAAGAGAATGAGAGTAAATGAGAAAACATTACACAATAAACCTAAAACCTGCTTTTTGTCTTCTCTAAAGCGCAGCGCCTCTTAAACTCTTTGTGCATAAAGTTCTTAAACCACTTGCACAATGAGAAGAGAATGAGGGTAAATGAGAAAACATTAACAATAAACCTAAAACCTGTTTTTTTGTCTTCTCTAAAGCGAAGCGTCTCTTAACCTCTTTGTGCCTAAAGCCCTTAAGGCGATATTCACAATGAGAAGAGAATGAGGGCAAATGAGAAAACATTAACAATAAACATTCAACCACGTCAGTCTGTCTTCTCTAAAGCGCAGCGCCTCTTACCCTCTTTGTGCATAAAGTCCTTTAAGCCACTTGCGAATAACAGGCTGCGATCTTACAAATAAGAATTTGATAAATGGTTTGTGTCTTTTTACACAATAAAACAAATATTTACGATAAAAGGGTGTTTTATATTTGTTAAATAAGCGTAGCTATGGCATTATCTACACCGTTTTTTTTGGTCGATGATCCTATCTGTAATAACATTTAATAACTCGAACTGTTTAGGAAGTTTACGGTTAGCACTTTACGCTTCACGGTTTATACTCAACAGCAATTGATTGCGATAATTTATCAGGATGTGTGTTCAATAATATGTCGTTCGTTTTCCCTCTCATTTATCGAATATACACAGTAGTAGCGTTAGCTATTTACTCGATTACAACATATTCATCACCGTGGGTTGAAGCCGACGATGCTTATTTAAAAGCAGATCTAATATTACTCGTTGACGCGGGTATTATAAAAACCCCGTTACAAACATTTCCAATACCCTGGCATGCTATTGCCAACGATATCAAACAAGCTTCAATTGAGGATCAACCCAACCATATTATTATCGCATATCGCCATATTCAACATGCTTTAGAAGCAGCGCAATTAGGGCGCGGTAACACCCAATTAACAATAACCGCAGCGAATGCACCCACTCAAGGTAGCTTTGGCCAATACAACACCAATAAATGGCAATTAACCGCTGCACACAATGTTAATTTTAAAAATATTGCCGCACGACTTAACCTAAATTATGGCCAAAAACATGACCTGAAAAATAACGGTGAAAAACACGAAGACGATATTAACTTAGACGGTTCTTTTTTCGCTTATACAACCGGCAGTGTCGACTTTACCCTAGGTAGTATTCGTAAATGGTGGAGCCCTAGCTGGCAGTCTAGTTTGGCACAACCTTTTTTATCTCGCGCTGCACCTTCATTTTTTGTCACGTATAATGCAGATGAAAATGTTGAATTAAATGGTTTGCATGTTGAGTTAGGGGTAAGCGATGTTAACGATGTATCTCCTTATCAAAAAAAATGGGCAGGGCGTATTAATCTCGCCATTACTGAACCTATCAGTATCGCCGCTAGTTATATTCAATACCAAGGAAAAACAGATGATATTAGCCAGCAATGGTTTTGGTATGATGTATTAGAGCAACAAGAAACCAGTAACAAACAGTTTATAATAGAAGGGCGAGTAACATTACCTAGCGTTAATGGTTGGTATAGTGGCATATACAGTCAACACTTATTTAGCGACAGTACCGGGCAAAAAGGCAGTAATATTACAGGTTTTGAAACGCAAGGTGATATATTAAATACCCAAGTGCGTTTCGTTGCAGAATATCGCAGTAATGCCCTAGCAAAAAATGAACAACTTAATAACTACTTAACTGAGTTAAGTAATACCATAAGTGATACCACAAGTAATGTGGATAAAAATAGTATAAAGTACCGAGAAATTTATCAAGTAAGTAGTTTATCAAATCAACTTTCGGTGGGCGCTTACGTACAGCTTGAAAACAATCATCAATTTAATGTTTTTTATCATTGGGCAACTTACCAAAAAACGCATCACCGCGTTAGTGGCGAATACAAAGCCCCTTTATATAATGGCCAAATTAGCGTACAACTTTCAATGAGTAACGCCGATTTACAAACAGATAACATGCAACTAGCGACTAGCTGGGAATATAGGTTTTAACTGACTATGAGTAAGTGGAATTCCATGGACATATTTAAAAAAATAAAATTAGCTGCATTAGTTAGCTCAAGCTTAATAACTGCAAGTATTGCAGTGCCAAGCGAAGTGCAAGCAGCCAGCCCATCGGCAGCACAAATAGCACAATTTCAATCGTTACCTAAATCACAGCAAGAAGCGTTGGCCTCTCAGTATGGTATCGACATGGCTACGTTGCAAAGTCAAGATTCTAAACAGCAAGAAATTGAAATAGCGCCTACCATTGGTAAACGACAAGTTAACGCTAAAACAAAGAATGAATTAACCTTGTTTGGTGACGAGAATGAATTGACCTTGTTTGGTTACGAACTGTTTGCTGGTGAACCGACTAGCATGGCACCGCTAGGCGATATTCCTGCCCCTGCAGATTACATGATGGGCACAGGTGATGAGCTCCACATTCAAATTTTTGGTAAAGAAAACAGTAATTATAGCTTTAAAGTAAAACGTGATGGCAGTATTGATATACCTCGTTTAGGACCTTTTATGGTAGCAGGCGAAACGTTTGATCAAGTTAAGCACGGTTTAGCTACCTTTATCAAAAACAAAATAATTGGTGTAGAAGTAACCGTAAGTTTAGGTACGCTTCGTACTATGCAAGTATTTGTGTTGGGCGATGCCTATAAGCCAGGCACTTACGTATTAAGTTCATTGGCTACCGTTACTCAAGCGTTAAGAGCTGCGGGTGGTATTGATACATTAGGGTCATTACGTAATATTCAAATTAAACGAAGCGGTGAACTACTACGTGAAATTGATTTATACGACTTACTTCTAAACGGCAATACACATGATGATATGCGTTTACGTGACGGTGATACTCTCTTTATTCCACCACGCGGCGCAACCATAGAGGTAGACGGTGAAGTTCGTCGTCGAGCGATATACGAGTTAACAGGGCCTACCTCAATTATGCAGGTAATTCACGCTGCTGGTGGCTTTACCGAACGCGCGTTTAGCCAACAAATTAATGTTGCACGTACAACTGCGTCAGGTACAGATATATTTAATATTGATGTGAATAACGCCCAAGAACGCAATTTTAAAATTATTGCTGGTGACAGCATTAAAGTAATGCCAGTACCTAAAGATTTTAACAATGCTATTGGAGTATTAGGCGCTGTTGAACGACCAGGCGCTTATAGCTGGAAACAAGGTTTACGTTTAATCGATATACTGGGTAATAGCACACAAGATTTAACCCCAGAAACTGACTACAACTATGGATTAATTGTACGTGAAATTAATCAGCAAGGTGATATTGAAGTACTACAATTTAGTTTAGCTAAAGCAATCGCCGCGCCAAACTCAAGTGACAACTTATTATTGCAAAAACGTGACCAAGTTGTTGTGTTAAATAAAGACATCGGTCGTAGTCTTGAAGAGTCTACGCAAACCATTGGTGCTACCGAAAATCGTTTAGAAACGATGCGCCGTGAAACACTTAATTCACGCGAAAACTTAAGCACGCAAAATGAAGATACCCAAGAAAAAGAATCTAACGAGCGCTTAGCTAAAATAGCTAACACCGAGTTAGGCGACATTAGCGAAGATAACATGACCGATACAGAGCAAATGGGTCAACTTAAAATAGATAATTTAAGCAATAACACAAATTTACAACGTAGTGCACAAGAAATTCGCACTACATTACTTGAACCTATTATTGCGCAGCTTAAAGCGCAGGCCAGTATTACTAGCCCTGTGCAAATCGTTGAAATTCGTGGTGCGGTTAAATTTCCTGGTGTATATCCTTTAGCGAAAAAGCAAAATTTAACTGACTTAATTGCAGCAGCAGGTGGCATGAAAGAATCAGCACATCTTGCGCGTGCTGAAATGAGTCGAATCATTGAACAAAACGGTCACACTAATATTGTACACCGAGATATTAATTTAGCTAAAATGTTAAGTGCAGAATCAAGCAATGCTCAACCAAACCAAGCACAATCAACCGAAGCTAAATTAACAAGTAATAGCCAACAAGTTGCCTTAATAAGTAAAGATCGAATTAATGTATTTTCAAAACCAGAATGGCGTGAAGATTTAAGCATAGAGTTGGGCGGTGAAGTGTTATTCCCCGGCCGTTATACGTTTAAACGTGGTGAAACACTGCTTGATTTAATTAATCGCGCGGGTGGTTTAACTGAATATGCTTACCCGAAAGGCAGTATTTTTTCACGTGAAAGCTTACGTGATCAAGAGGCGCAAAAATTACGTTACTTACATGAACAATTACGACAAGAAGTATCAACGTTAGCGTTTAGACGACAATCTTCTGCGACTAGCTTAAGTCAATCTTCACCTGTAGGCGAAGCAATGGATGTTGTAGACAAATTGGGTGTTACTAAAGCTGTTGGTCGTATGGTAATAAACCTAGACCAAGTAGTTGAAGGCGATAAAAATCAAAACTTGGTATTAGAAAATGGCGATAAATTATATATACCGCCACTACGTAATATAGTAACGGTTATGGGGCATATTCAAATGCCTACGTCATTAATTTATGATGACAACATGACAGTTCAAGATTATATCAACGCAACCGGTGGCGCTAAAAAACAAGCAGATACCGACCGTATTTACGTTATTCGGGCGAATGGCTCAGTAATGCTGCCAGACAATAGCTACTGGTTTAATCGTAAAGAGGAAAAACTTCTACCTGGCGATACTATTGTTGTACCTATGGATACTGACTATGTAGATGGTCTCACCATTTTAGGCTCAGCAACTCAAATGATGTATCAAATTGGCGTAGCTTGGGCTGCAATTAAGTAAATAACTAACGAGTAGGGCAAAGTTTACTTTGCAAAACACATGACAACAGAACATAACAACAAACAGCCTATTTACTTGTCGCCAGAAATGTTTCAGCAGCAAGCGACTAACCCTGATGATGAAATAGATTTGCGTGAATTATTTATTACCGTTTGGCAAGGTAAGTGGATTATTATTTTATTTACCTTGTTATTTAGTGTTGCAGCCGTTTTTTATGCGATAAATCAGCCTAATTACTATAAAGCCCAAGTACTCTTATCACCAACATCAGGTGACGGTGGTGGTGGTTTAGGTCAACTAGGCGGTTTAGCGGCATTAGCGGGGGTGAATATTGGCGGTAAAACCGGCGATAAAACCCAATTGGCTATAGCGGTGTTAAAATCACGTGATTTTCAAACCACCTTTGCTAATAAATACCAAATTAAACCCCTTGTTTTTGCCGGCAACGGTTGGAATGAAAAAACGGGTGAATTAACCCTAGATAGTGATATTTACAACACAGCCACTAAAATATGGACAGGTGAAGTAGAAGAAGGGAAGTCAGCCGAACCAACAGATTGGGCTCTCTATAAAGCATTTTCAAGTATTATTGGCGTATCGCAAGACAAAGAAACAGGTTTAGTAACAGTTACAGCAGAGTTTTTATCACCCATACTTGCTAAAGAGTGGGTTGAGCTATTAATTAGTGATTTAAACCAAGTAATGAAAGATAAAGAGTTACAAGAAACTAGTCGTAATATTACCTATTTAAGGCAACAATTAACCACTACATCCATAGCTGATATGCAAAGTGTGTTTTATCAGTTGATTGAAGATCAAATAAAAAATAAAATGTTAGCTGAAGTACAAGACGAGTTTGTTTTTAAAATAGTAGACCCAGCGGTAATACCTGAAGAAAAAAGCAAACCCAAACGAGCATTAATTTGCATTCTAGGCTTTATGCTAGGGGGTATGTTAGGCGTAGTCTTTGTATTAATAAGAACAGCATTTAAAAAAGACAAACAACCGTAGGCCGTCTTCCTGAACTCGATTCAGGATCTAGTCTTTGCTTTAAACGCTTTACAATTAACGCTTTACACTTCACCACAAAGACATAAGGTTCCGTATTAAGTGACCAACGGAATGACAGGGTTAGTGGGTCAAATAGTTAGGTATTATAGGTATGCATTACCGGGAACGAGAGCAAAGCGATTAAGTGCATTATTCACAAAGAGGTTATGAGGCGCTGCGCTTTAGAGAAGACACAAAAAAGAGGTTTATGCTTAAGTCACTGCTCATTTGCTTCTCTTTGTGCAGGGAGGTTTTATTGGTTTTGTTTGTTTTTTCGTCTTCCTGAACTCGATTCAGGATCTAGTTTTTGCACTTAACGCTTAACACTTTACAATTAACACTTTACACGAACAAACTGATTAAAAAATGGTAATAAGAATGCAAAAAATTAGCAGCATTATCGAAAGTATCATTAACAATGCCATCAAAATAGATGATATAGAAGTAATGTGGCTTTATGGCTCCCAAGCAAAAGGTACAGCACACGAACATAGCGATATTGATATCGCCATTGCATTTAAGAATTTTGATCTGTCGGATATAGACAGAAAATTAAGACCAGAAGAACTATCGCTTATATGGTCTGATGAATTGAACTTACCAGATGGCAAATTATCAATTGTCGATATCAATACAGTACCTGTTTACTTAGCATTTAACATTGTTGAATATGGACGCGTTATTAACTCAAAAAATAAAATGAGAGAACTCAAAGAAGTACAACGTATATATAGCCAGTTTGAATATGAAACTATAGAACACAGATAACACAAATAACTCAAAGGTATAAATGTGGTAGACCAAGGATTAACGCTTTACATAAAAGAAGTAAAAAGTCATATAACTGAATATGACCTTGAACTCAAAGAACTAAGCGAGTTAACCAAGTTAAATAATAGAGATTATCGAGCTGCAGAGCGTTTACTTCAATTATTAACAGAAGTCTCGATTGGTTTATCAAAACATTGGTTAAAATCTATTAACAAAGAATCGAGCAGCAACGCCTATCAAACGTTTGTAGCTTTAGAGAGCTTAAATTTAATCAGAGATACAGAGTTAATAGAATGGCGAAAGATTATTGGTTTACGTAACGCATTAGTACATGACTATTTAAATGTAGATAAAGCCATTGTTAAATTGATTATAAAAGATCGGAAATATCAAACAGTACTATTGTTTTGCCAAACGGTTATAACCAAATTACAACTAAATGATAAATGATAATCGCGTTTTGCTTAATGTAGGTCGTGGTATTGCCTACAAGGATGTAGGTACTTAGGTTTGGTCTGGAACTACAAACCTGTAGCCCGACAATGGTATCGAAGATACCAAAGCCTTTTGCGCTTCACGCTTTGCTCTTTACAAGATAAAAAATAAGGTTAAATTAGATTAAAATGAACAAAATGAAAGTTCTCACAGTATTTGGTACTCGTCCCGAAGCAATTAAAATGGCGCCGCTTGTGCATGCACTTGCTGCAGACCCACGATTTGAAGCCAAGTGCTGTGTAACAGCGCAGCATCGTGAAATGCTAGACCAAGTATTAGAGCTATTCGAAATTACGCCAGATTATGACTTAAACATAATGAAAGCAGGTCAAAGCCTTAATGACATTACCTCACGAATTCTTATTCAACTTAAAAGTGTCTTAGAAGAGTTTAAACCTGATGTAGTACTAGTACATGGCGACACGGCAACTACCTTTGCTGCTAGTCTTGCTGCTTACTATCAACAAATTGCAGTAGGCCACGTTGAAGCTGGCTTGCGCACCGGTAATATTTACTCCCCTTGGCCTGAAGAAGGTAATCGTCGTTTAACTGGCGCATTAACCAAATATCATTTTTCGCCAACAGAAGCGTCTAAGCAAAACCTGTTAAAAGAAAACTTCAACCCGAAATATATTTCAGTTACGGGTAATACTGTTATTGATGCATTGCTAATGGTTAAAGGTAAAATTGACTCAGACACTAGTTTAAACAGCAAGTTAGCAGCGCAATTTCCATTTTTAGATGAAACAAAAAAGTTAATACTAGTCACTGGCCATCGCCGTGAAAGTTTTGGTGGTGGTTTTGAGCGAATTTGTGAAGCGTTAGCACAAACGGCTAAGCAACATCCTAGTACACAAATACTTTACCCCATGCACCTTAACCCTAATGTACGTGAGCCTGTGAATCGTATTCTGGCAGGTATTAATAACATTCATTTAATTGAACCACAACAATATTTGCCGTTTATTTACTTAATGGGTCGCGCTCATATTATTTTAACTGACTCTGGTGGTATACAAGAAGAAGCGCCATCACTGGGCAAGCCTGTATTGGTAATGCGTGATACCACAGAGCGTCCAGAAGCCGTTGAATCAGGTACGGTTAAGTTAGTAGGCACTGATGTGGAAAAAATCACCACCAGTTTAACCAAGCTGCTAACCGATGAAGCCGCTTATCAAGCAATGAGTTTTGCTCATAATCCATACGGTGACGGCAAAGCCTGTCAACGTATTTTAGAAACATTAATCGCACAATAAATACAACATAAGTAATTTTTAAGGTTCAAGTATGTCTTTCGAAACAATATCAGTTATCGGCCTTGGTTATATAGGTTTACCTACGGCGGCCATGTTCGCATCACGCAAAAAGAAAGTGATCGGCGTTGATATTAACCAACATGCAGTTGACACCATTAACAAAGGCCAAATACACATAGTTGAGCCAGATCTCGATATGTTAGTAAGTGCGGCGGTGCAACAAGGCTATTTAACAGCAAGCACGGTAGTAAAACCAGCTGATGCATTTTTAATTGCGGTACCTACACCTTTTAAACCATGTGCTGAAGGAGCGATTCCAGAGCCTGATTTAAGCTATATTCACGCCGCTGCAAAAGCAATTGCGCCAGTATTGAAAAAAGGTGATTTAGTCATACTCGAATCCACATCACCAGTGGGAGCAACAGAACAACTAGCAGAATGGTTAGCTGAATATCGTGAAGATTTAACTTTTCCACAACAAGTTGGCGAAGGTTCTGAAGTTAATGTCGCGCATTGTCCAGAGCGGGTATTACCAGGAAAAGTGGTTACTGAACTAGTACAAAACGATCGCGTGATAGGTGGAATGACTAAACGTTGTTCAGAGCGTTCTATTGAATTATATAAAATCTTTGTTATGGGTGAATGCGTTATTACTAATGCACGCACCGCAGAAATGGCGAAATTAACTGAAAATAGCTCTCGTGATGTACAAATAGCCTTCGCTAACGAATTATCTATTATTTGTGAAAAACTAGATATTAATGTGTGGGAGCTTATTTCACTGGCTAACCGTCACCCACGAGTAAATATTCTTCAACCCGGCCCCGGAGTAGGCGGGCATTGTATTGCCGTAGACCCTTGGTTTATTGTTAGTAAAACACCAGAAGAAGCACAAATAATTCATACTGCCCGCAAGGTTAATGATTACAAACCACAGTGGGTTATTGAGCAAGTTAAAATAGCGATAGCAGATTTTTTACAAGCTAACCCAACTAAAACAGCAAAAGAAGTTACTATTGCTTGTTATGGTTTGGCTTTTAAACCTGATATTGATGATTTACGTGAAAGCCCAGCGTTAAATATAGCTAAAGAAATTGCTACATTTCATTCAGCTGAAGTGTTAGCGATTGAGCCGAATATAAAGTCATTGAATATTAAAAATATGCGTTTAGTCACTATTGATGAATCATTAAGTAAAACGGATATACATGTATTGTTAGTTGATCATCAACAGTTTAAAAAAATTAAGCTAAAGGCCGACTTTATCGTTGATACAAAAGGGATCTGGTAAACATGAAAATTTTAGTAACTGGTGGTGCTGGCTTCATTGGCTCAGCCGTTATTCGCCATATTATTGTAAACACTACAGACGAAGTTATTAACCTAGACAAACTAACTTACGCCGGTAATTTAGAGTCTTTAACCTCGGTCGAAAATAATGAACGTTATACATTCGAGCAAGTTGATATTTGTGATCGTGCTGAATTAGATCGTGTTTTCGCCACACACAAACCTGATGCAGTAATGCACCTTGCTGCTGAATCACATGTCGACCGTTCAATCACAGGCCCAAGCGACTTCATCCAAACCAATATAGTAGGCACTTACAACTTATTAGAAGCAGCACGTGTCTATTGGAACACACTTGATGAAACAGCAAAACAAGCATTCAGATTCCACCATATATCAACCGATGAAGTATATGGTGATTTACCACATCCAAGTGATATTGATAATGCTGAATGCTCAAGTCTAAATGATGAATTAAAAGATGATGACAGCAACCAATTAAACATTAAAAATTCACCATTAAACATTAAAAATTCACCATTAAACATTGGCAATCCTCTGCCTTTATTCACTGAAACTACTTCCTACGCACCAAGTAGTCCTTATTCAGCAAGTAAAGCATCAAGTGATCACTTAGTCCGCGCTTGGTTACGTACTTATGGTTTTCCTACCATAATAACTAATTGCTCGAACAATTATGGGCCTTATCACTTTCCCGAGAAGCTAATACCGTTAGTAATTTTAAATGCTCTTGAAGGCAAGGAATTACCTATTTATGGTAAAGGTGATCAAATTCGTGATTGGCTTTATGTAGAGGACCACGCTCGTGCTTTGTATAAAGTAGTTACCGAAGGGGTTATAGGTGAAACCTATAATATTGGCGGTCATAACGAGAAACAAAATATTGAAGTGGTGCAAAGTATTTGTAGTATTTTAGATACGCTAGTACCTAAAAAGACAAAATACGCAGAGCAAATTACTTATGTAACGGATCGCCCTGGACATGACCGCCGATATGCGATTGATGCATCAAAAATGAGTGACGAACTCAACTGGAAACCTGTTGAAACCTTTGATACAGGACTTAAAAAAACGATTCAATGGTATTTAAATAACCAAGTATGGTGTAAAAATGTGCAAGACGGCTCATACAAGCGCGAACGCTTAGGTGAACTAAATACACAAGTTGAAGGAGAGTAGTATGAAAGGAATTATCCTTGCGGGCGGCTCGGGCACTCGTCTTTACCCTATTACAATGGGTGTATCAAAGCAGTTATTACCAATTTATGATAAACCAATGATTTATTATCCACTGTCGGTATTAATGCTAGCAGGCATTCGTGAAGTGCTTATTATAACTACCCCTGAAGATAGCGATTCATTTAAACGCTTGTTAGGTGATGGTTCACGATTTGGTATTGAACTCAACTATACGTCGCAGCCGAGCCCAGACGGCCTAGCGCAGGCTTTTATTTTGGGTGAAGAGTTTGTAGGTAGCGACGATGTATGTTTAGTACTTGGAGATAATATTTTTTATGGACAAGGCTTTACACCAAAATTAAAGCAGGCTGTGGAGAATGCTAAAAGTGGTCAAGGTGCGACTGTTTTTGGTTACCAAGTAAAAGATCCGGAACGATTTGGTGTAGTCGAATTTAACGAGCAACAAAAAGCGATTTCAATTGAAGAGAAGCCAGTCAATCCAAAGTCACACTTTGCAGTAACCGGTTTATATTTTTATGATAATTCTGTAGTTGAACTAGCGAAACAGGTTGAGCCTTCAGCGCGTGGCGAGCTTGAAATTACCTGTCTTAACGAGATGTATTTAGAGCAAGGTAAGTTAAATGTTGAGATGCTTGGTCGCGGTTTTGCTTGGTTAGATACAGGCACGCACGAAAGCCTGCTTGAAGCCGCACAATTTGTAGAAACCATAGAAAAACGCCAAGGCTATAAAATCGCATGCTTAGAAGAAATTGCATTTAATAATGGTTGGTTAAGTAAACAAGAACTTAAAGTACTAGCAAAACCATTTTTAAAAAATAGTTATGGCCAATACCTAATGCAATTGATAAAAGATTAAATAATGATAGCACTTAACAAACCACTAACCCCAGACTTAACGAAGTTGACTGCTTACTTAGCGCAAGTCAACGAGAGTGGCTGGTACTCTAATTTTGGTCCATTACATGAGCAACTCACGAAGCGTCTAGAGGCATACCTAGGTGTTGAAAACTTATTGCTAGTCTCTAATGGTACTCTCGCAATTCAGGTCGCTTGTAAAGCATTAAATATTAATTCAGCTATTACAACCCCTTTTACTTTTGTAGCAACGACTAGCTCGCTATTGTGGCAAGGCATTGACACAGCATTCAGTGATATTGATATGCACAGCTATAACTTATGCCCAATAGCACTTGATAAAGCGCTCGCAAAAGATAGTAACTACGATGGCGTAGTTGCAACTCATGTCTACGGTAACCCATGTAATGTTCACGATATAGCTGACGTCGCCAATAAGTATAATAAAAAAGTAATTTACGATGCGGCACATGCTTTTGATGTGAAAATAGCTGGGCAATCAGTGCTTAATTATGGTGATGCAAGCACGTTAAGTTTTCATGCTACTAAGGTTTTCCATACGGTTGAAGGTGGCGCTATTATTTTCAAATGTAAGGCTGATTTTGATAAAGCTAAGCAACTGATTAATTTTGGTATACAAGCTGATGGAACACTAGGCGCGGCAGGTATCAATGCCAAACTCAACGAATACCAATGTGCTGTAGGTTTAACATTACTTGATGATATTGAAAGTGTTATAAAGCATCGAACAGCGCTATTTGATAGATACACAAATCAGTTGAAAGATGTGGTTGAATTACCACAATGGCATCCGCAAGCAAGCCTCAATGGTGCTTATATGCCTATATACATCGCGGATGCACAAAAGCAGAAAGATGTAATGCAAGCTCTGGCTAAAAATGATATTCAATGCCGTCGCTATTTTACACCCTCACTTGATCTAGCCTATAGCAAACAAAAAAGCTTTGGTTGCGGCAACAGTCAAAAGGTAGCAGGCGGGATCATTTGTTTACCATTGCATAACTCTATGAGCGCTGACGATGTGTTAACCGTCACTAACGTTATTAAGGAAATACTATGAGCTTTGCTGTAATGCAGCCTTATTTATTCCCTTATTTAGGTTATTATCAATTGGTCAATGCTGTAGATAAATTTGTTTTTTATGACGATGTAACCTTTATAAAAGGAGGCTATATAAATCGGAATAACATTCTATCAAATGGTAAAGCTCAGCGTTTTACTATCCCGGTGCCTGGCATGTCATCAAACACATTAATTAATGAACTAAGCTTTGATAAAAATATAAAAAAAATACTTAAAACAATTGAACAAAGTTATAAAAAAGCACCTTACTTTGAGCATGTTTTTCCACTTATTGAATCTGTATTGAATAATGAAAACAGACGTGTGGATCATCTTTGTGCAAAGAGTATTTCAGTCGTGTTTGATTATTTAGGTATTAATAAAGACTTTTATTATTCAAGTGAACTCGAGTATAACCGTGATTTATCTGCTGCTGACAAGTTGATAGCGATGGCAGATATTTTAAAATCAAGTGATTATATAAATAGCCCCGGCGGAAAGTCGCTTTATAATAAAGAATATTTCGCTAAAAAAGAAATATCTTTATCATTTATCGAAATAGAAAAATATGAATACTCGCAAAATACAGGTGAGTTTATACCTCATCTATCAATGATTGATGTATTGATGTGGAATAGTAAATCAGCAATATTAGAGTTGCTGGGAAAACATAAACTAACTTAAGTAGATCATACATGTTCTTACAGATTAGAAATGCAATAATGGAAGAGGCTAAAATTAACCCAAATTTCATTACTCAAAATGTAAACTTAGATTCTTACCTATTAAAAATTGAGGAGCATGCTATGTTCCATAGTGCTTTTACTAAAGACTCGTTGTATGGTTTTATTGCATTTTATGCGAATGATTTAAATTACTATCAAGGATTTATTAGTATGGTACACGTCGCTTCAGGTTATAGAGGCAAAGGAATTGCAAAGACGCTTATAAGTGCAACGTGCCAGACAATGAAAGCATTAGAAATGAAAAGTTGTGCTCTAGAGGTGCTCTGCAGCAACCAAAATGCAATTAATTTATATAAAAGCTTAGGCTTTAAAATAAACGAAGAGCGCTCTGATATTTTATATATGATTAAAGATTTAGAGACAGAGGTTTAAAGTTGTCTTTAAAAAAAAATATAATAGCAAATTATGTAAGCCAAATATATGTAACCGCTATAGGAATACTAATACTACCTTTCTATATAGAGTATATGGGGGCGGAAGCCTATGGGTTAGTTGGCTTTTTTGTATTGTTACAAGCTTGGTTTAACTTGCTTGACTTAGGTTTAACACCCACAATTAGCAGAGAAACAGCTCGTTTTAAATCAGGAGCTACGACTCCTTTAGGGTTTCGTCAAATATACAGAGCGTTGAGTGCTATCTTTTTTATTATTGCGTTAGTTGGGGGGCTCTTTTTATATTTGTTATCAGAAGTAGTTGCCAGAAGATGGTTGAATTTCGATAGCTTAGACACGAATAATGTAATTTTCTCCGTAAAGATAATGGCGCTTACAGTAGCCTTTAGATGGCTTTGTGGCCTCTACAGAGGGGTGATAACTGGGAGTGAGAACCTTGTGTGGCTTAGCTACTTTAATATAGTTATGGCTACATTAAGGTCTTTAGGTGTATTTGTGGTAATGTTTAAATTTGGATTTACAATTTTTACCTTTTTTGTCTATCAGCTAATAATTGCGTTTGTAGAAACTTTAATTCTATTTAACAAGTCGCGTACATTATTACCGGCTATAAACCCTAATTTAGAAGTAATTGGCTGGTCTTTAAAGCCGTTATTGCCTGTACTGAAATTTTCAATGACTATCGCTTTTACTGCATCTATTTGGGTGTTAGTTACTCAAACGGATAAGTTGGTGCTTTCAAATGTATTACCATTAGCTGAATATGGTTATTTCACTTTGGCGGTTTTGGTTGCTGGCGGGATCATGATAATAAGTGGCCCAATTAGTAATGCTGTATTACCTAGAATGACATCATTATTTGCTCAGAATAAAAATATTGAAATGCTAAACGTGTATCACAGCGCAACTCAATTGGTTTCAATCATTGGTGGTGCCGCAGCAATTACTATTTTTTTTAGTGCAGAAAGCTTGTTATTTGCATGGACTGGAGATAACAAACTCTCTGCAGCAGTAGCTCCGATATTACGCCTGTATGTTATAGGGAACAGCTTTTTAATAATTACTTCGTTTCCTTATTATCTTCAATATGCAAAGGGTAATTTGAAGTATCATTTGTATGGAAACTTTATATTTGCAGGTATTTTACTTCCAGCCATAGTACTAGCCGCTAAATATTATGGGGCAGTGGGGGCAGGCTACACTTGGGTTATTATAAATTTTTTATTTTTAACGTTTTGGGTAGGATTTATTCATTATAAAATTGAACCTGGTTTACATCTAAAGTGGTTATTTAATAATGTTATATTTGTGTGCTTTCCAGCGGTATGTGTAGGTTATATTACTCATTATGTAGTATTTGAACCTGTAACAAGATTAGATAATTTCTATGTAGTTATAAGCACCGGTATACCTGTTTTCTTAACTTCTTTATCTTTTTCACCTATAGCAAGAAAGATTTTAGGTGAAAAGTATTTTAATAAGGTAATGTCTTGAACCAAAATAGTAAAATAAAGGTTTCTGTTTGTGTTGTCACTTATAATCAAGAAAATTATATCCGTGATTGTCTAGAAAGTATTGTGAGTCAAAGTACTAATTTTAATTTTGAAGTAATTGTCAGTGATGACTGTTCAACGGATCGTACTGCTGAAATAATTCAAGAATATGCCGATAAGTATGCGTTTATTAGGCCTATCTTACGAAGAGTAAATGTAGGTGCGGGCGCTAACTATTTTAATGTGCATAAATTAGCTATTGGTGAATACGTTAGTCACTGTGATGGTGATGATCTCTTTTTACCAGGTAAGCTCCAAAAACAAGCCGATTTACTTGATGGAAAACCTCTTATTTCGATGACAGCTCATGCTGTTAAGGTTATAGATAGCCAAGAAGTGATTGGGGCTGCTCCCAACTTACCTATAATAGGGAGCGTTGAGCAATTGGTATCTCTTGGGACATACTTTGTGCATAGTAGTGTTATGTATCGGTACAAATGTAGAAAAAAATACCCTGAAGGATTTGAGGCTGTAGATTTCTATGTTTATATTGATACAGCAATTAATGGTCCTGTTTATTTAGATAAATCAGTGCTTGGTTGTTATCGTAAACATGGTGGTGGTGTATCATCAAATCCTGCTTATAAGTCAATGATAGAAGCTTATTATTTAGATGCCTATAATTTAGCCCTTAGCTTGGGGATAAATAAAGCAATAGTAAAAAAAGCGCAAGTACATAAAAAGCTTACCTTCTCTTTAAATCTTTGTTTTATTGGTGATTACTCTGGTTTTAAAAGGTTAGTTGAACTTTCTGGTGAAGAATTTAAATATGCAACTTGGTCACACAAGTTCTTGCATTTAACGAGGCATTTTCCTTTAATTTTTTGTGTTTTATATTTAATAAAAAAAATAAAAAAATAATTTAGTAGAGACTTTTACATGTGTGGTTTTGCGGGTTTTATAAGTATAAAGAAGACTATAGATTTTGGATCGGAATCTGTAGTTAGGGATATGTTAAGTAAAATTAATCATCGTGGTCCAGATGACTCTGGTACTTGGATTGAGGATGGCGTTGCTTTTGGGCATCAACGTTTGTCTATTCATGATCTATCTCCGCTAGGTCATCAGCCTATGCACTCCTATTCAAATCGGTTTGTTGTTGTATTTAATGGCGAGATTTATAATTTCTTAGAGCTTAAAGAAGAGCTTATAGCATCGGGAAGTGTGTTTAAAAGTGAATCTGATACGGAAGTATTACTAGCATGTATTGAAAAGTGGGGAGTAGAAGCCTCTCTTAAAAAGTTTACAGGCATGTTTGCTTTTGCTTTATGGGATAAAGAAAATAAAAAATTATATTTAGCTCGCGATCGCATGGGCGAAAAGCCTCTTTATTATTCAATCCTACCAAGTGGTATTGTTTTTGGCTCGCAATTAGGCAGCTTAACCCAGCACCCTTGCTTTGATAAAGAGCTGGATAGGGATGCTATTGGGTTATATTTAAGACATGGTTATATCCCTGCGCCTTCAAGTGTTTATAAAAACACTAAAAAGTTAATGCCAGGTAATTTTTTAGTTATTGATGTTAGAGGTAATGAAATAATAACTAGTACGCCAGCTGCATATTGGTCATTTAAAAACGTGAGTGAAACATATAAAAATAAAGACAGAATAAATGATCCAAAATTAGCATTAAGTGAGCTAGATGTATTAATCAATAAAAGTGTAAAACAACAATCTCAAGCAGATGTGCCTCTAGGGGCATTTTTATCTGGCGGTATTGATTCGTCTTTAATTACATCTTATATGCAGTCTCAGTCCTCTAAACCAATTAATACTTTTACAATAGGTTTTAAAGACCCTAAATATAATGAAGCTAAATTTGCTAAGGAAATAGCTAACCATTTAGGTACGAATCATACAGAGCATTATATAGACCAGTCTGATTTGTTATCAGTAGTTCCCAAACTCCCACTTGTTTATGATGAACCCTTCGCAGATTCATCGCAGTTACCTACATATATAGTAGGAGCTTTAGCAAAACAAAAAGTAACAGTGGCGTTATCTGGTGATGGTGGTGATGAGTTATTTTGTGGCTATAGTCGTTATGAAAGAACTTACCAGCGCTGGAATAAGGTTAGCAAAATTCCAGAGCCAATCCGTGGCTTAATAAATAGTACAAGTAAACATATTAATGTTTTAAGCAATGTTAATAATTTTAAATTTATGGGTAAAAGTACTCATGAACTAATACGAAGTATTGACTATTTAGGTTGTACTGATTTTAATTCTTTTTATAAGCGCTCTGTATCCACCCTTGCGAATGTAGAATCTCTTGTAAATGGTGCTTCACCTGTTTTATCTGCCTATGATGAGCAAACAGAGCATGACTTATATAGTCATATGATGAATGCTGATTCTATGCAATATTTACCAGATGATATTTTAGTTAAAGTTGATCGGGCTTTTATGGGCTCAAGCCTAGAAGGGCGCATTCCTTTACTTGATCATAACATTATTGAATTTTCAAAAAAAATCCCTGTTGATATTCATAGGTTTGATGGAAAGGGTAAATACTTATTGAGAGAGCTTCTGTATAAAAAAGTACCTAAAAAACTGATAGAGCGTCCTAAGATGGGGTTTGCTATTCCACTTGATGACTGGCTAAGAGGTGCTCTGAATGAGTGGGCTAACAATTTACTTTGTCCATCAAGGCTACAGCAAGATGGTATTTTTGATGTTAATTTCGTTACTAAAATGTGGGGACAGCACCAAAGTAAAGCCAATAACTGGGGAACATTACTTTGGTCAATTTTAATGTTTAATGCTTGGTTAGATGAACAATGAAACTACCAAAGCTAACAATTAAAACATCTCAAGAAGGCTTTTTGTTTCGGTCTTTATTGCTAGTTTTAACATTTTCCTATTTATTCCAATTAAAGTTTTTAAAATTTGAGTGGATGCCAGCTACACGACTCGTTTTTTTACTTTGTACTTTATCTATTGGTATAAAGTTACTTTATTTTTTTAAAAAAGATATTGAAAAAAATATAATTTTTTATTTTTTTCAATCCTGCGTTTTTTTATACGTTATTTGTCAAGCTATTTTACTGCCTACAGACTTTGGAATGCTGAGTAAAATAATAGTGTTTTTAGTTTTTACTCTTTACATAGCGGTCGCAGCATCATTTTTTTTTAGAGATATACAGCACTTTTTAAAAGTAGTTATGATTTGCTGCTGTATTCAATCGGTAATGATATTTATTTCTTTTATATTTCCTGCGTATAGAGATTGGCTTTCAACAATTATGGTTGAAGGCGGTAATATCCCTTTAACGGACGCTTTTAGAGTGCCAGGCTTTTCTCCGGGATCTGGTGCTGGTTTAGCATTAACCATATCAGCGGGAGTTTTTGCTTCTATGGCGCTTTATTGGCGCTCAACAATGTTAAAGCGTAAATTATTATATTTATTTGTATCTTTGTTCATGAGTGCATCTTGCATTTTGGTAGGTAAGTTAGGTCTATTTCTTAGTTTTTTTTATATTTTTATTTTTTTTATAATAGCATCGAGCAATTTAAAACATACGTTTTTTATAGTACTGATGTTTTTCCTTAGTTTATTTATTTTATACCTTAGCTTAGAAATTGATTGGGAGGCAATAGCTTATCCATTAGAGCGTTCTTTTTCAATTTTTTTAAAGGGTGAAGATGCAACCGCTGGGGCAATAGCTAAAATGCCTATACCAGCTCTTGAAATAACAACTATAATAGGCACCGGTTTAGTAACTAATGCTAATGGATTAAATGCATCAGGAAGTGATGTGGGTTATGTTCAAACTTATTATGGGTTTGGGTTGGTCGTTTCTATTTTATTTTATAGTAGTTTATTTTTTTACCTAGCCCGTAGTATTACTAGCTTAACTAACTCAGTTAATAAACTATTATGTATCGTATTTTTTATCCCTTTGTTTATAATTGAGTTCAAAGAGCCATTCATAACCAAAATCACTTACCCAATAATATTACTAATTTTAATTTTCTTATCACAAAAAGAAATGAGGATAAAAAATGCTTAAAGAAGACTTGCGACGAACTTATGATTTAGTCCAAGGTGGGCGCTTAAAAAAAATAATAGGTTGTTATAGAACTCCCGGTTGTCATGCAATAGTAACGTATCGATATGGGCAATGGATTGCTAAGCAAAATATATTAATTCGTGTTTTTTTAGAGCCATGGTGTTTTTTTCAGTATCACCGGATGCGTAGTAAATGGGGGATTGAGATCCCTAGAGTTACAAATATAGATACGGGCCTTTACATAGGTCATCATGGTGGGATCGTTGTTTCTAGCCAAACGAAAATAGGGAAAAATGTTAATTTATCACAAGGTGTTACAATAGGAGTTTCTGGTAAAGGAGACAAACGCGGTGTCCCTGTTATTGGAAATAATGTTTATATTGCACCAGGTGCAAAAGTGTTTGGGAAGATAACGATAGGCGATAATGTATCTATCGGCGCTAATGCTGTCGTTAATCAAGATATTCCGGATAATTCGATTGTAGTTTTGTCTCCTGGTTGTATTGTTTTAGATAAAAAATAAGCTCAATAATGAAAAAAAACACTCCTATTTTGTTAGTTATAGATCATTTCGGCTCAGGTGGGGCACAAAGGCAAATTGTTAATATTGCTAATGGATTGGCTGACTCAGGTGAAAATGTTCATATATTTATATACTACCCTGAATTTACTCATCATAGAGCTAATTTAGATAATCGAGTTGTGGTTCATGAGGCAGTAAAATCGAATAAGTTTGGTTTCTCTGTGGTATTTAAATTGATCAGTTTATTATATAAATACAATTATAAAAGTGCTCTTGTTTTTTTAAACACTCCAGCATTTTATTTGGAGTTAGCTAGTTTATTTTACTTAAAAAAAATTACACTTACTTACTCTGAAAGAACCTCTTTTGAGCTAATGCCAACAAGCTTTTTAAGTAAAGTAAGATATAAATTTCATGGGGTATGTAAAAATATTACTTCAAATTCAATCGTTCAGTCTGAGAAATTAAAGCTAGTTCATGCTAAAAAAAATGTTGTTTATATCCCAAATGCAATGCCAGAGCCTTTTTTTGATATTGAAATTAACCCTCAAGCGATTGAGGAGCGAATATTCACTGTTATAGCGCATACCACACCATTTAAAAATTTTAGATATATTGCCGAAGCACTTATTTTATACAAAACAAATTATTCGTCTCCAGTACCAAAAATATATTGGTATGGTCGAATTATAAAGTCTGATGAGTTTGACTTAGTTGCAAAGTTATTACAGCAGCATGATTTAACTGAAAATTTAGTATTTCGTGGTCCGTCTGAGGATATTCCACATGTATTAGAGAATTCATTTATGCTAATTCATCCTTCCAAATTTGAATCGTCATCCAACTCAGTTGCAGAGGCCTTAGCAACTGGTACTCCAACAATACTTGGCAATATATCTGATCATGAAATTATTTTAAAAGACTCCTCTGCTGGTTTTTTAGTTGATTTAGAAAAACCAATCGAGTTATCGCGTTGTTTAGAGACTACCACAAAAATTGATCTTATTGCATATCAACAGTTATGCGAAAATGCTAAGTATTATGCAACAGAAAGTTTTAAGTCTGAAAGTGTTTTAAAAGAGTATATAAAATTACTTACTAATTAATTTTCATATGAAAGAGGGACGCAATAAGTGCTTAATGTCATACTATGCAAAATAGATAATTTTTTATAAACTAAATTTAAGTGAACAGGTTATTATGAGTATATGTGTTGCTGGAAGGTTTCCACCTCCAATCGGCGGAGTTAGTGTTTATGTTACAAGGCGTTACGCTGGATTACTTAAAGCTTCAGAGCAAGTTACAAAGTTAGATTTCTCAGAAAAGAACTTTTTACTTAATTTGTTTAATTCTAAAGCTCAAAAGTATGAAGTTAATTCTCTTAATTTATTTGTTGTTTTAGCTTTCTTATTTTTAGGGAAAATAAGAAATAGTGTTTTTATCGATCATAATGCTTCAAGGCACTATAGCGGTATCAAGAGAAAACTATTATTAGCTATTTTAAAATATTGTGACGGGATTTATGTTGTTAATCCGAAGCTAGTCCTTTTTTATCCGCCTCAGTTTAATGTCGAGTTGATATCACCTTTTTTACCACCTGACGAGTCAGAGTACAACTCTATAGTTGAAAATTATCCAGAGCCTGTAAAAACCTTCATTAACGATGGTAGTTTTACGGTTAATTCTGCTTGGAAATATATTCCCTGTGAAGGGGAAGATCTATATGGTGTAGGGACAAGTTTAAAACTACTTGATGCTATACCTAGCATGAAATTATTATTGGTTATAGGGATCTATGAACCAGAGATATTACCTGAAGAATGTAAAGAATTAATTGAGAAACATATTGAATCAGGTCGTCTTTGTATTTTAACAGGCCAGCATCAACTCTGGCCTGTGTTTAAAAAAAAGCCAACCTGTTTGAGGTTAACACCAACAGATGGTGATAGCGTTAGCGTAAGAGAAGCATTATATTTTTCTTGCTTGACTATAGCTTCTAATTCAATCGCTCGTCCGAAAGGGTGTGTGAGTTATGAATATGATTCTTTCGAAGATTTAAAAAGAGTATTAATAGAGCATTTATAAATGAAACAAATATTACAAGATATGGCAAAAGGCGGCTCAACTATAGTTGAAGCTCCTGTTCCTCAGGTAACAAAAAATAATGTAGTGATAAACACTACAACCACGCTCATATCTGCAGGTACTGAGAGAATGCTCGTTGATTTTGGTAAAGCTAATCTAATCGATAAAGCACGTGCACAGCCTGACAAAGTAAAAATGGTATTGGAAAAAATGCAAACCGACGGTGTAATGACAACAATTGATGCTGTTAAGTCTAAACTTGCGCAACCATTACCATTAGGCTATTGCAACGTTGGTGTTGTTGAAAGTGTAGGTATTGGTGCTGATGACTTTAAAGTGGGTGATCGCGTTGTATCAAATGGGCCTCATGCTGATGTAGTACGTGTAGCCAAAAATTTAGTTGCTAAAATTCCCGACAATGTATCTGATGAAGATGCTGCTTTCACTGTTGTAGCCAGTATAGGTTTGCAAGGTATACGCTTAGCTAAACCGACAATGGGTGAATGCTTTGTCGTTACAGGCGTAGGTTTAATTGGTTTATTAACGGTACAAATGTTACGGGCGCAAGGCTGCCGTGTATTAGCCATTGATTTTGACCAATCGAAACTTGATTTAGCTAAGCAGTTTGGCGCAGAAACTTGTAACCCTGGTAAGGGTGAAGATCCCGTTGCTGCAGGTATGGCGTTTAGCCGCGGCGTTGGTGTTGACGGCGTTATTATTACCGCATCAACTAAATCTAACGACCCTGTAACACAAGCCGCACGTATGAGCCGAAAACGTGGTCGAATTATTCTTGTTGGTGTTATCGGTTTAGAACTAAGCCGTGCTGATTTTTATGAAAAAGAATTAACTTTTCAAGTTTCATGCTCTTATGGCCCCGGTCGTTATGATCCAAGTTATGAAGAGCAAGGTAACGATTACCCATTAGCCTTTGTTCGTTGGACAGAGCAACGTAACTTTGAAGCTATACTCGATATGATGTCTGGCGGTCAAATTGATGTTAAACCATTAATTACCCATCGTTTTAAATTTGAAAATGCTAGTGATGCTTATGATTTATTAATAACTGATAAAAGTGCATTAGGTATTTTGTTACAATTTGAATCGGATACTTCAACTCGGCATGCAAAAACGATTAAATTAACGGCTACACCAAATTATCAAGCAAATGAGCCTATTGTCGGTTTTATTGGTGCAGGTAATTATGCCTCGCGTATGCTAATCCCTGCTTTTAAAGAGGCTGGTGCCCAGTTTCATAGTATCTCTACCTCTGGTGGCATTAACGGTGTTACTCATGGTGAAAAAGCGGGGTTTGCTGAAGCTACCACTGATACTCAGGCCATGATTGAAAACCCGAGTATTAATACTATCGCTATTGTTACTCAGCATAACAGTCACGCTTACTTTGTTCAGCAAGCACTGAATGCGGGTAAAAATGTTTTTGTTGAAAAACCTTTAGCTATAACGCATGAAGAATTAGACGCTGTTAAAGCAGCTTATGAAGAAGCGATTAAAGCGGAGAAAACCCCAAAGTTGATGGTAGGTTTTAACCGTCGTTTCTCCCCACAAATCCAAAAAATGAAAGCTTTATTAAAGCCTATAAAAGAACCTAAGTCTTTCATTATGACTATGAATGCTGGAAAAATCCCTGCAGATCATTGGACGCAGGATATTAATGCAGGTGGTGGCCGTATTATAGGTGAGGCATGCCACTTTATTGACCTAATGCGTTATTTGGCAGATAGTAAAATTGTTTCTGTTCAAGCGCGTAGAATGGGTGATTCTGATGCAGTTGAAGTTACTGAAGATAAAGCCGCTATTATTTTAGGCTTTGCAGATGGTTCATTTGGTACTATTTTATATTTAGCTAATGGTGCAGCTAGTTTCCCTAAAGAACGTGTTGAAGTTTTTGCCGCTGGGGGTACTTTACAACTAGATAACTTTATTAAGTTAAAGGGCTTTGGCTGGAAAGGGTTTAAAAAGATGAATCTTTGGAAGCAAGATAAAGGTCAAACAGCTTGCTCTGCAGCTTTTATTGACTCTATAAAGCAAGGAACTGTTGCACCAATACCTGCCGATGAATTATTTGAAGTAGCTAAAGTCACTATTGATATTGCAGAGCAGTTACGTTTACAAAAATGAGCTTGGTTAAAATCAAAACAGCACTCGGATTAGGTATACCAAACCTGATCCGAGTATTTTTATATCAGTTAGGCTTGAAAACAGGTCTTAATAAAGCGAAAGCGATTAAGAGCGATATTGAGTCAGGTGAATTCTTTACTTCTTATAATGGCGCTTTAGTTAATTATGAAGCTAATTTGCAATGGATTAATAAGCATACTTATTTTGGTATTGAAAAAGTAAATTCATCAATACCAAACTGGCATAAAAACAATCTAAATGGTGAGTTAGCTCCTTCAGACCGACCTTGGTATTTGATAGGCGACTTTAATAACCAGTTGGGTGATATTAAGGGTGTTTGGGAAGCTTCACGATTTGATTGGGTGATCGGTTTTGCTCAACAAGCAGTTAGTGGTGATAAAGGCGGTGTTGATAAAGTTAATACTTGGTTGGCTGACTGGATTGAGAAAAATCCTACCTATAATGGTGTTAATTGGAAGTGCGGGCAAGAAGCCTCTATTAGGGTTATGCATTTAGCATTAGCTTCATTATTGTTACAGCAAACACAAAATACTACTCCAGCATTATTGAGTCTAATAAAAGCACATTTGAAGCGTATATCACCAACAATTATGTATGCGGTTGCCCAAGATAACAACCATGGAACCTCTGAAGCGGCAGCACTTTATATTGGCGGTTCATGGCTTGTGTTAAATGGTGATGAAGATGGTGTAAAATGGCAAAAACAAGGTTTGAAATGGCTTGAAAACAGATCAACTAAACTAATTGAGACTGATGGTAGTTTTAGTCAATACTCAACAACATATCACCGTGTAATGTTAGATACTTATAGTTTGGTTGAAGTTTGGCGACAAAAGCATAAGTTAGCTGATTTTTCTGAACGTTTATACACAAAATTAAAAGCAGCTACCAATTGGCTGTTTTATTTTACTGATGTTAAAACTGGCGATACTCCTAACTTAGGGGCTAATGATGGGGCACGTTTAATCCCTTTAACCGGTACAGATTATCGAGATTTTAGGCCCAGTGTTCAGTTGGCTAGTGTATTGTTTTTTAATAAAATAGCTTATGAGGGGGAAGGTGAGTTTAATGTCCCGCTTGAATGGTTAGCATTGAAAACTCCTACTCAAAGTTTTTTTAATAAAACACCGGTGGATTTTGTTGATGGTGGTTATACTTTTTTAACTGCTTCTAATGCGGCGTTATATTTTAATTATCCAAAATTTAAGTTTAGACCAAGTCAATGTGATGCATTGCATGTTGATTTTTGGCTAAATGGACAAAATGTCTTTAGAGATGGAGGCACATTTAGTTATAATGCAGGCCAAAAATATATTGATTATTATAGTGGTGTAAAAAGCCATAATACTATTGAGTTTGACTCACACGATCAAATGCCTCGTTTGAGCCGATTTTTATTAGGCGACTGGCTAAAAACAACAAGTAAAAAACCACTTGAAATATCAGGAGATAAACAACAAGTTGCTGCTGGCTATAAAGATCGCTTTGGTTGTGAGCATATACGTGACATTTCCTTACAACCTAACTTGCTAACAATTACAGATAGAATTACGGGCTTTAAACAAAAAGCTATACTGCGATATAGACTTACCCCAGCTAACTGGAAATTAGTTAGGAATACTCTTGTTAGCGAGTTGTGTCGTATTAGCTTTTCAGCCGATACTAGTATTAAACGTATAGAACTAATTACAGGCTTTGAATCTCGCTATTATTATCAAGAATCAGAAATACCAGTACTTGAAATAGAAGTTAACAAGTCTGGAACACTTACCACGGAAGTACAATTTTAATTATGCATGTTTTATATTTTCACCAGCACTTTTCGACCCCTAGCGGCTCTACAGGTATTCGTTCATACGAAATGGCGCAGCGTTTATTAAAACATGGTCATCAAGTTACTATGGTTTGTGGCAGTTATGGTGGGGGAGAAACAGGTTTATCTCCAGAGTTTGTAAAAGGCCGCCGAGAAGGGATTGTTGATGGTATTAATATCATCGAGTTTGACTTAGCTTATTCTAATGCTGATGGGTTAATAAAACGTGCAGGTACTTTTTTAAAGTTTGCTTTTAAGAGTGTTTTAATTGCCTTGACTCATAAATATGATGTCTTATTTGCAACGACTACTCCATTAACAGCCGGAATTCCAGGTATATTTACACGTTGGCTAAGAGGTAAACCGTTTGTTTTTGAAGTGCGAGATTTATGGCCAGAATTGCCAAAAGAAATGGGTGTTATTAAAAACCCGATAGTATTAGCTGCTATGTCAGCTTTGGAGTGGTGCTCATATCGTTCAGCTCATCGTTGTATTGGCTTGTCTCCCGGTATTGTTGAAGGTATTAAAAAGCGTGGCGTAAAAGCTAGTAAAGTTGAAATAGTTCCAAACGGATGTGATTTAACAATATTTGCTGAGGGTGTTACTTCTTGGCGGCCTGATGGTGTAGCTGATACTGATTTAATGGCTGTATTTACTGGCACCCATGGACAAGCTAATGGCTTAGATGCGGCATTAGATGCAGCAGCTGAACTAAAAAAACGTGATCGTGACGATATCAAACTAGTTTTTGTTGGGCAAGGCAAGTTGAAAGAGGGCTTGCAGGCAAGAGCTAAATTAGAAGGGTTGGATAATGTAATATTTCACCCCCCTGTTAATAAAAGTAAACTTGCAGAGTTAATGAAAGGCGCAGATATTGGTATGCAATTATTGGCGAATATACCTGCATTTTATTATGGTACTTCACCAAATAAATTTTTTGATTATATTTCTGCGGGCTTACCTGTTTTGAATAACTATCCTGGATGGCTAGCGGGCATGATTAACGAGCATGATTGTGGGTATGCTATAGAGCCAGACAATGCGTTAGCTTTTGCCGATGCTCTAGAAAATGCTGCCGATAATAAAGAGTCATTACCTGAAATGGGAGCTAATGCACAAGCTTTAGCTAAACAGAACTTTAATCGTCATAATTTAGCTGATAAATGGGTAACATGGGTAACAGGAGTTGTAAAATGAAACGCCTCTTTGATTTTATAGTCGCACTTTGTGCTTTACTTACTTTATTACCTATTATCTTTATTGTTACAGTATTAATTAGAATTAAATTAGGCTCGCCTATTTTATTCACTCAAGACCGTCCCGGTTTACATGGTAAAGTGTTTAAAATGATGAAGTTTCGTACCATGCTAGATGCAACGGATAAGCAGGGTAATCAATTACCAGATGACCAACGTATGACACCCTTTGGTGCTTTTCTGCGCTCAGCGAGTTTGGATGAATTACCCGGTTTATTAAATGTATTAAAAGGTGATATGAGTCTTGTTGGCCCTCGTCCGTTATTAGTACAATACTTACCGCTTTATAATGATGAGCAAAAACGTCGTCATAATGTAAGGCCCGGTATTACCGGTTGGGCGCAAGTAAATGGCCGAAATGCTATTAGTTGGGAACAAAAATTTAATTATGATGTTTGGTATGTTGATAACCAAAGCTTTTGGCTAGATATAAAAATATTACTACTTACTGTTAAAAAAGTATTTGTACGCGAAGGTATTAGTGCTGATGGCCATGTCACTATTGAACCATTTAAAGGCTCTAGCAGTGAATAAAAAAATAGCAATTGTTGGAGCAAGTGGTCATGGTAAAGTTATTGCAGATATCGCCGAGCAACTTGGCTATATAGTTAACTTTTATGACGATGCGTACCCTAGTAAAAAGTATATTGAACATTGGCCGATACACGGTACTTGTGCTGATTTACTCGCCTTAAATATTACAGATAATACTATTGTTGATAGCGCCGTTGTAGCTATTGGTAATAACGAAATTCGCCAACAAAAAATGCAGTTGTTAAAAAAGAATAATTTTAATCTGATTACATTGATTCACCCAAGTGCAGTTATTAGTCAATATGCAAAAATCGAAACAGGTACGGTGGCTTTTGCAGGCTCAGTGATTAATGCATTTGCTAAAGTGGGGACTGGTTGTATTATCAATACTGCTGCAGTTGTTGAGCATGATTGCATTATTGAAGATTTTACTCATATATGCCCTAATAGTGCGTTAGCTGGCGGTGTTACCGTTGGCAAAAAAAGCTGGATAGGCATTGGTAGCCAAGTAAAGCAGTTGGTGACAATTGGTGACAATTGTTTGATTGGTGCTGGTAGTGTAGTTGTAAAAAACATACCTGATAATGTTACCGTGTTTGGTTCACCTGCTGTGGTAATTAAAGGTAACTAAAATATTCTCTAACTTTTCTGGCTATTTATTCAGCCAATATAAACAAAACATCACCTGCTGTCACTTTGTTAATATTGCTAGCATTGATTGCTTTTGCTATCATTTGATTATGGTTTATTAGAAAAGGTGTTTATTATGCCGAGTTTAAGCATACGAAAAATAGAAGTTGAAACGTTAGAACTGTTAAGGCGGCAAGCTGCTGAACATGGCGTTTCAATGGAAGAAGAAGTTAGACAAATAATTAAACGTTCTGTAACAACACCTGAAAAGCTTGGAGATTTGGCAACACGTTTATTTAGTCCTGCTTATGGTGATGAATTAGCTATTGAACCTAGACAGCTACATGAGCCTATTAAGTTTTAATAATGATAATACTTGATACTAATATTGTTTCTGAATTTATGACTTCACCACCGGCAAGTTCCGTCCTTAACTGGTTGAATCATCAAAAGGTTTCATCTTTATATTTAACAAGTATTACCGTTGCCGAAATAAATTATGGATTAGGTATTATGCCTAATGGTAAGCGTAAAAAGTTACTTGAAGAACGTTTTAAACTATTTGTTGATTCTGCATTTAAGCAACGTATTTTAAGCTTTGATGAAAATGCAGCGATACTTTATGGTGATTTAATGGCTGAAAAACGTAAAATAGGTAAACCCATGAGTTGTTTTGATGGCCAAATTGCAGCAATAGCACGCTTACATAGCTATTCTATTGCGACACGTAACATTAAAGACTTTACTCATTGCCAACTAGATTTGATTAACCCTTTCGATTTTAATACACACTAACACTTGTTTCTTTCTCGTGAAGGAGTAAGTGTTTTCAGGATCTATTCATGTTAAACACCCCATTCTCACCGTGGCCTAGCTTCACCCAAGAAGAAGCTGACAAAGTATCATCTGTTTTATTGTCAAACAAAGTGAATTATTGGACTGGTCAAGAAGGTCGTGAATTTGAAAAAGAATTCGCAGCTTGGTGCGATACAAAATACGCAGTTGCTTTAGGTAATGGTACTTTGGCGTTAGACATTGCTTTAAAAGCTATGTCTATTGGCGCAGGTGATGAAGTTATTACAACACCACGTACTTTTTTAGCGTCTGCTTCAAGCATTGTAACTGCAGGGGCTAAACCTATTTTTGCTGATGTTGATTTAAACAGTCAAAACATTACAGCCGCATCTATTGAAACAGTATTAACGCCGCAAACCAAAGCCGTTATTGTGGTTCATTTAGCTGGCATGCCTGCTGAAATGGATGCCATTATGGCGTTAAGTGCAAAATATGGTTTTTATGTGATTGAAGATTGCGCACAAGCGCATGGCGCAAAATATAAAGGACAACCTGTTGGTTCTATTGGTCATGTTGGCGCTTGGTCTTTTTGCCAAGACAAAATTATGACCACAGGTGGTGAAGGCGGCATGGTTACCACTAATGATGAAATCTTATGGAAAGCTATGTGGGCTTATAAAGACCACGGTAAATCATGGGATGCCATTTATAATAAAGAACACCCTCCTGGCTTTAGGTGGTTACATGAAAGCTTTGGCACCAACTGGCGTATGACCGAAATGCAAGCCGCTATTGGCCGTATTCAGTTAACTCGAATGAAGTATTGGACTTCATCTCGTCAAAATAATGCTAAACAGCTTGATAACGCAGCACGTGAATTTGACTTAATTCGAGTTGTTGAAGTGCCTGAGTACAGCGAACATGCAGAATATAAGCATTATATGTTTATTAAACCTGAGTTTTTAGCTGATGGTTGGGATCGTGATCGCATCGTAAATGAAATAGTCGCCCAAGGCGTACTGTGCTTTCAAGGTAGTTGCTCTGAAGTGTATTTAGAAAAAGCATTTGATAATACCGGTTTTAGACCTGAAAAACGTTTACCTAACGCGGTTGCATTAGGTGAAACGAGTTTAATGTTTTTGGTACATCCTACACTTACGCAAAGTGAGATTGATAAAGCAACACAAGTTATGAAAGAAGCATTTGCACTAGCTTCTAAGTGACGTTTCACCACATAAAATAAATTAACCACAGAGAGCACGGAGGGCACAGAGGTGGAACGAGTTCATTAGTATTTCCCCCGTGTAGCGAAGCGACTCGGTGTTCTCGATGGTAAAAAATTAAGAACATTGTGGAAGTAACCTAAGGGCTTTATGCAGAAAGAGGTTATGAGGCGCTGCGCTTTAGAGAAGACAAAGCAGGTTTTAGGTTTATTGTTTTCTCATTTACTCTCATTCTCTGCTCATTGTGAATATTGATTTAAGGTCTTTATGCACAAAGAGGTTATGAGGCGCTGCGCTTTAGAGAAGACAAAGCAGATTTTAGGTTTATTGTTTCTCATTTAATCTCATTCTCTGCTCATTGTGAATATTGTGAATATTGGGGTTTAGGGCTTTATTCACAAAGAGATTAAGAGACGCTGCGCTTTAGAGAAGACCAACTAACGTTTAATGTTTTCTCATTCACTTCTCATTGTGCATATTGGTTTAAGAGTTTTATGCACAAAGAGGCCAAGAAGCGCTGCGCTTTAGAGAAGACAAACTAACGTTTATTGTTTCTCATTTACCCTCATTTTCTTCTCCTTGTGAATATTGATTTAAAGGCTTTATTCACAAAGAGATTAAGAGGCGCTGCGCTGAAGAGAAGACAAAGCAGATTTTAGGTTTAATGTTTTCTCATTTACCCTCATTTTCTTCGTGAGCTTACGGCAGCCTAGCTCAACTTCCCCCTTTTGATCTGTTTTAATGATCGCAACCAAATTACTAGGATGCAATCATGCCAAACCAAGATCAATTAACAACGGTCGTTACTGCTTTTGAGCACTGGCGTAGCAACAGAAGTGGTCGTCAAGTCACAACGCCCATCGCATTGCGTGAGCAAGCCGTAGCATTACTCAATCACTATTCTTCTAGCAAAATAACATCAGCATTAAGGATCAGTGGCGGCCAGCTCAAGCAATGGCGAAATACGCTTGAACCTGCTGAAAAAGCACCGCTATTTGTGCACCTTCCTATTTCACCACCGCCATTACTCACACAACCGCCCTTTACTGTTGAACTACGCTTTGCCCAAGGTAATGAAATGTCTTTATCTGGTGTTATTGATACTAACATCATCATTTCGCTCATTGGGGCAATGAAATCATGATCCATTTAACCGCTGACACCCACATATTAATCGCGATTGAACCCGCTGATTTTCGCCAGGGCATTGATGGTTTAGCCGCAACATGCCGTTATAAATTATCGGTCAACCCACGTTCGGGTACTGTGTTTGTCTTTATTAATCGCAATAAAACCATGGTGCGCGCATTATCGTATGATGGTACTGGCTTTTGGCTCATGACCAAGCGTTTATCTAAAGGAAAGTTTCAAAATTGGCCGTCATCAAACAAAAGTATTGAACAGATCATCGCGAAAAAACTGCGAAAACTATTGTGTGACAACGATCCATTATGGGAAAAAACGGATCCTCTTTACTGAGTAAAATCATTGAGATAAACACTTGATTTTTACTTTTATCGGATCATAATGCCTGCAAAATAAACCTGTACCAAACACTAAAACTCTGGACGTACCGTGAGCAAACCTTTTACCGACATTGATGGCAAAGCCCTTGAAGCGCTGATAGAGCGCGTGAACGAGGCCAAAGAAAACAATCTGGCCTTAAGCCCAGAGGATTATCAGTTATTACTTGATGCGTTATTGACCTTAGCCACCACGCAAACCCGCTTAGCGAATCATGATGTTACCGTGCATAAACTGCGAAAATTGTTAGGTATTGAAAAATCATCTGAAAAACTAGGCTCGGTGCTTAAGCAAACTAAAGCGTCATCGGGCAAGAAAAATAAAAAGCGTAGCAACGATAATGGTGAAGGTTTCACCCCGGTTAAACCCACGATTATCGTTCATGGACTAGTTGACGTAAATAAAGGCGATACCTGTGTTGAGTGCTTAACCGGTAAGGTTTATAAAACCGAGCCAGGTAGCTTGCTACGTATCACCGGACAAAGTCCTTTCAAACCTGAGCAGCATGTCATGGAGCGTCTTCGTTGTAATACCTGCGGTGCTTATTTTACCGCACCACTGCCGGACGATGTCTTAACCGATGGCTTAAGTACTCAAAAATATGGTTATTCAGCACGTTCTTTAATGGCGATTTATAAATACTTTGCTGGACTGCCTTTTTATCGTCAAAGCAGTATTCAAAAATTACTGGGAGTAAAAATCACCGCGTCAACGGTTTTTGACCAAGTAGAGCTTGTTTGTAATGCTATTTATCCCGTGTACCAATTGCTCTTCAATTTAGCGGCTGATGGTAAACACTACTATTTAGATGACACAACTAACCGTATTCTTGATGCGAAATCGGTGATAAAGAAAGCACGCAACAGTGAGAAAGTCATCACACGTACGGGCGTTTATACCTCAGGTGTTATCGCAACGCTGGCTGATAACCGTCATATTGTTTTATTTGAGACTAACATCGGGCACGCGGGAGAATTCATTGACAGTATTTTGCACAAGCGCAGTCAATCATGCACCAAACCACTCATCATGAGTGATGCGCTAGCGAGCAATCGGCCGACGGTACGTGAGGCGATAACGTCACTGTGTAATAGCCACGCAAGACGACAATTTGTAGATGTTATCAATCACTTTCCAATTGAGGTCGAGCATGTCCTCAAACGTTATGGCGAAATATGGGTCAATGATGACCATACGAAAGAAGAAAAGTTAACCCCGACTGCAAGGCTTGCTTACCATCAGCAACATTCGCTGCCCATTATGGAAGCCATAAAATTGTGGGGAGAAACGCATTTAGCCAATGAAACCGTTGAAGAAAACAGTGGCCTAGGCAAAGCTATTCGCTACTTTATCAAACATTATGTCGGACTGAGTTACTTTTGCAGCACTGAAGGAGTAAAAATCGACAATAATCGTATTGAAGCGATGCTCAAAATTGTGGTGAGAGACAGAAAAAACGCGATGTTCCACAAAACCTTACTGGGGGCAACGATTGGGGATGTCATTACCTCGGTCATCGCGACGGCAAGTGAGGCGGGTATTAATGTCTTTGACTACTTCACCACCTTACAACGAGAAAAAGAGCAGGTAAAAAAGACCCCTGAAGATTATTTACCCTGGAATTATCTCGCTAAAAATTCAATCACCTAAAAAAACCAAACACGATGATTTAGGCTTTACCGCCTAGGTCAAGCTGTACCTGAAAAAATCGTGATGTCACGCTACGCTGCCGTAAGCTCACAAGGACTTTGTCCGGTGATACGTAGCAAGCTACCTGGCTCGGTTTTATAAACCTTACCGGTTAAGCACTCAACACAGGTATCGCCTTTATTTACGTCAACTAGTCCATGAACGATAATCGTGGGTTTAACCGGGGTGAAACCTTCACCATTATCGTTGCTACGCTTTTTATTTTTCTTGCCCGATGACGCTTTAGTTTGCTTAAGCACCGAGCCTAGTTTTTCAGATGATTTTTCAATACCTAACAATTTTCGCAGTTTATGCACGGTAACATCATGATTCGCTAAGCGGGTTTGCGTGGTGGCTAAGGTCAATAACGCATCAAGTAATAACTGATAATCCTCTGGGCTTAAGGCCAGATTGTTTTCTTTGGCCTCGTTCACGCGCTCTATCAGCGCTTCAAGGGCTTTGCCATCAATGTCGGTAAAAGGTTTGCTCACGGTACGTCCAGAGTTTTAGTGTTTGGTACAGGTTTATTTTGCAGGCATTATGATCCGATAAAAGTAAAAATCAAGTGTTTATCTCAATGATTTTACTCAGTAAAGAGGATCCGTTTTTTCCCATAATGGATCGTTGTCACACAATAGTTTTCGCAGTTTTTTCGCGATGATCTGTTCAATACTTTTGTTTGATGACGGCCAATTTTGAAACTTTCCTTTAGATAAACGCTTGGTCATGAGCCAAAAGCCAGTACCATCATACGATAATGCGCGCACCATGGTTTTATTGCGATTAATAAAGACAAACACAGTACCCGAACGTGGGTTGACCGATAATTTATAACGGCATGTTGCGGCTAAACCATCAATGCCCTGGCGAAAATCAGCGGGTTCAATCGCGATTAATATGTGGGTGTCAGCGGTTAAATGGATCATGATTTCATTGCCCCAATGAGCGAAATGATGATGTTAGTATCAATAACACCAGATAAAGACATTTCATTACCTTGGGCAAAGCGTAGTTCAACAGTAAAGGGCGGTTGTGTGAGTAATGGCGGTGGTGAAATAGGAAGGTGCACAAATAGCGGTGCTTTTTCAGCAGGTTCAAGCGTATTTCGCCATTGCTTGAGCTGGCCGCCACTGATCCTTAATGCTGATGTTATTTTGCTAGAAGAATAGTGATTGAGTAATGCTACGGCTTGCTCACGCAATGCGATGGGCGTTGTGACTTGACGACCACTTCTGTTGCTACGCCAGTGCTCAAAAGCAGTAACGACCGTTGTTAATTGATCTTGGTTTGGCATGATTGCATCCTAGTAATTTGGTTGCGATCATTAAAACAGATCAAAAGGGGGAAGTTGAGCTAGGCTGCCGTAAGCTCACAAGTCCTTTCAAACCTGAGCAGCATGTCATGGAGCGTCTTCGTTGTAATACCTGCGGTGCTTATTTTACCGCACCACTGCCGGACGATGTCTTAACCGATGGCTTAAGTACTCAAAAATATGGTTATTCAGCACGTTCTTTAATGGCGATTTATAAATACTTTGCTGGACTGCCTTTTTATCGTCAAAGCAGTATTCAAAAATTACTGGGAGTAAAAATCACCGCGTCAACGGTTTTTGACCAAGTAGAGCTTGTTTGTAATGCTATTTATCCCGTGTACCAATTGCTCTTCAATTTAGCGGCTGATGGTAAACACTACTATTTAGATGACACAACTAACCGTATTCTTGATGCGAAATCGGTGATAAAGAAAGCACGCAACAGTGAGAAAGTCATCACACGTACGGGCGTTTATACCTCAGGTGTTATCGCAACGCTGGCTGATAACCGTCATATTGTTTTATTTGAGACTAACATCGGGCACGCGGGAGAATTCATTGACAGTATTTTGCACAAGCGCAGTCAATCATGCACCAAACCACTCATCATGAGTGATGCGCTAGCGAGCAATCGGCCGACGGTACGTGAGGCGATAACGTCACTGTGTAATAGCCACGCAAGACGACAATTTGTAGATGTTATCAATCACTTTCCAATTGAGGTCGAGCATGTCCTCAAACGTTATGGCGAAATATGGGTCAATGATGACCATACGAAAGAAGAAAAGTTAACCCCGACTGCAAGGCTTGCTTACCATCAGCAACATTCGCTGCCCATTATGGAAGCCATAAAATTGTGGGGAGAAACGCATTTAGCCAATGAAACCGTTGAAGAAAACAGTGGCCTAGGCAAAGCTATTCGCTACTTTATCAAACATTATGTCGGACTGAGTTACTTTTGCAGCACTGAAGGAGTAAAAATCGACAATAATCGTATTGAAGCGATGCTCAAAATTGTGGTGAGAGACAGAAAAAACGCGATGTTCCACAAAACCTTACTGGGGGCAACGATTGGGGATGTCATTACCTCGGTCATCGCGACGGCAAGTGAGGCGGGTATTAATGTCTTTGACTACTTCACCACCTTACAACGAGAAAAAGAGCAGGTAAAAAAGACCCCTGAAGATTATTTACCCTGGAATTATCTCGCTAAAAATTCAATCACCTAAAAAAACCAAACACGATGATTTAGGCTTTACCGCCTAGGTCAAGCTGTACCTGAAAAAATCGTGATGTCACGCTACGCTGCCGTAAGCTCACTTTTCTTCTCCTTGTGAATATTGATTTAAAGGCTTTATGCACAAAGAGGTTATGAGGCGCTATGCTTTAGAGAAGACAAAAAACAGGTTTTAGGTTTATTGTTAATGTTTTCTCATTTACCCTCATTTTCTTCTCCTTGTGAATATTGATTTAAAGGCTTTATGCACAAAGAGATTAAGAGACGCTACGCTTTAGAGAAGACAAAAAACTGGTTTTAGGTTTATTGTTAATGTTTTCTCATTTACCCTCATTTTCTTCTCCTTGTGAATATTGATTTAAAGGCTTTATGCACAAAGAGGTTAAGAGGCGCTACGCTTTAGAGAAGACAAAAAACTGGTTTTAGGTTTATTGTTAACGTTTTCTCATTTACTCTCATTCTCTGCTCATTGTGAATATTGGTTTAAAGGCTTTATTCACAAAGAGGTTAAGAGGCGCTGCGCTGAAGAGAAGACAAAAAAACAGGTTTTAGGTTTATTGTTAATGTTTTCTCATTTACTCTCATTCTCTGCTCATTGTGAATATTGGTTTAAAGGCTTTATTCACAAAGAGATTAAGAGACGCTACGCTTTAGAGAAGACAAAAAACAGGTTTTAGGTTTATTGTTAATGTTTTCTCATTTACCCTCATTCTCTGCTCATTGTGCATATTAGTGTAATACTTTATGCACAAAGAAGGAGCGATTAGATGTGTGGTACTGTTTTTCCTCAGTGTAGTGAAGCGACTCGGTGTTCTCGGTGGTGATAAATAGGATCAATGGGGTCAAGGTAACTTGAAAAGCACTGATTCAGGATCTGGTTTTTTTGCCCTAATGCTTAAGAATTAATGATTTGTGCTTGAGCCAATAAGACATAGATTCCGTATTAAGTGACCAACGGAATGACGGGGCAGGGTGATCAACACAATGACGGGTAATGCAACTTTAAAGTCTAGATTTTTAGCGTTTGTAAATTGGATAATATTGATAAAGTTCATTACAATATCCTAATTAAACGGTTATAATCCGCCCTTATAGTGAAAAATACACTATTACATTTCCCTCTATTTTTATATTGACCAAAATTGCAAAGGAGTAAGTTTTGGGTTCATTAACTAAAAAAGTATTATCAATGTCACGTTCTAAGAAACGAGTGGTGACTTTATGTATCGATTCCATCTTTATTCTTACGGCGTTTTGGTGCTCTTATTTTGTTCGTTTAGATGATATTGCTCCTTTTATTGTGTCTAATAATTGGCTTTTGTTGGTTACTTTAATTCCGCTAAGTTTATTAGGTTTTATACAATTAGGCTTATACCGAGCAGTATTGCGTTATGTAAACTTACAAGCATTATCTGCCGTTATTTTCGGCTCAATTATTTCTACCATGTTATTTGTTGGTCTTGCTTTCTTTTTTCATATAGGTGTGCCTCGCACTGTACCTATTATTTATTTTTGTTTATGTTTGCTATTCATTGGTGGCTCTCGCTTATTGGTGAAATCTTATGTGAGTCGACTTTACTTGAATACAAAAGAAGCGGTTATTATTTATGGTGCTGGCTCTGCAGGACGTCAATTAGCTAATGCCCTAAGCCATGGCCCTGAATATAAAGTTGCAGCTTTTATTGATGATGACATTATGAAACATAAATCGTCAGTTCAAGGTATTAATGTTTATGGGAACTCTTCGTTAGAATATTTGATAGCTGACAAATCAATCAAACGCATTTTATTGGCTTTACCGAGTGCGACTCACTCACGTCGTAAGAAAATATTACAGCTATTAGAGACATTGCCGGTTAAGGTTCAAACAATACCAGGCATGGCTGCAATGATTGATGGCTCTGCTGAAATTGTAGAATTTAAAGATGTCGAAATTGAAGATCTTCTCGGGCGAGATGCTATAGCACCTGAGCTTGATTTAATGGCTACTAATATTCGTAATAAAGTGGTAATGGTTACCGGGGCTGGTGGCTCTATCGGCTCAGAGTTATGTCGTCAAATTATCAAGCATGACCCAATAAAAATTGTACTATTTGAACGTTCTGAATACGGTATTTATGCTATTGAGAAAGAGCTTAATGAATACAAAAATAAACATAAGTTAACGGTTGAAATTTTACCGCTTATTGGCTCTGTGCAACAAAGTAATCGTATTGAGTCTGTGATGAAGGCCTTTGGTGTGCAAACGGTTTATCATGCGGCAGCTTACAAACATGTGCCTATGGTTGAACAAAATGTAGTTGAAGGTGTTCGTAATAATGTTTTTGGTACCCTTTATGCTGCGAAAGCCGCTATTAATGCAGGCGTTGAAACTTTTGTGTTAATTTCTACAGACAAAGCGGTTCGCCCTACTAACGTGATGGGCGCTACGAAACGCATGGCAGAGCTGTGTTTACAAGCCTTGGCAAAAACACAGCAACAAACGCGTTTTTGCATGGTACGTTTTGGCAATGTGTTAGGGTCATCGGGCTCTGTTGTACCACTCTTTCGTAAGCAAATTAAAATGGGGGGGCCAGTTACGGTAACTCACCCAGCGATTACCCGTTACTTTATGACCATTCCTGAAGCTGCGCAATTGGTTGTACAAGCAGGCGCCATGGGTAAAGGTGGGGATGTATTTGTACTTGATATGGGAGACGCTATTAAAATTAAAGATCTGGCCGCTAAAATGATTTTCCTATCAGGTCATGAAGTAAAAAATGATGACAACCCCGATGGTGATATAGAAATTAAATTTACTAGTCTTCGCCCGGGTGAAAAACTTTATGAAGAACTATTAATTGGTACTAATGTTTCAGGTACTAGCCATGAACGGATAATGACCGCACACGAAGTGATGCTTGAATGGAATGAACTGAGTAACATTCTTAACCGTTTAGATAGCGCATGTCATCAGTATGAGCATGATAAAATACGCCAAATTTTGTTAGATGCCCCTCTAGATTTCATGCCTTCTGACGGCATTAGTGATCTTATTTGGCAACATAAAACTGTTATTGAGGTTAAAAAACCAAAATTAAGAACGGTAAACTAAGCTAAGTGCATTTATTTTACATAATGAAAACAAATTGTATTTATATTCAGTATTAATGCACGATTATTCAAAGTATAATTATCGGCATCAGTTTCAGCGAAACAAAATAACCATCGAAATTAGAAAGGTATTAAACTAATGTTTACAAAGTTAACCCAGTTACCACCAGATCCTATTTTGGGATTATCTGTAAAATTTAAAGCCGATATCAATGCTAATAAAATAGATCTTGGTGCCGGTATATATAAAGATGAAAATGGCAATACTCCCGTTTTATCTTGTGTAAAAACAGCTGAAAAATTTCGTTTAGAAAATGAAAAAAGCAAAGCATATTTAGGCTCTGCTGGATCTGCATTATTTAATGAAAAAATGACTTCACTTATGTTAGGTGATCATAAAGTTATTAGTGAAAATAGAATTCGTACTGTATCAACACCTGGTGGTACAGGAGCTTTACGTACCGCGGGCGAATTTATAAAATCTTGTACGCCTGGCGCTACTATCTGGGTAAGTAATCCTACCTGGGCAAACCATCAAGGTGTATTTGCAGCGGCTGGTTTAACAGTTAAAACTTATCCTTACTACGATTATGAAAATAAAACTTTAGACTTTGAAGGTATGCTTGAAGCATTAAAGCAAGTATCTAAAGATGACGCTGTGTTATTACATGCCTGTTGTCATAACCCTAGTGGTATGGACTTGAATGCCGAGCAATGGCAACAAGTTGCAGACGTAGCTAAACACGTTGGTTTTATGCCTGTTGTTGATATGGCTTATCAAGGTTTTGGTCAAGACTTAGATGCAGATGCTTTTGGTTTAAGGTTGATGGCTGATACCGTTGAACAGATGATCATCTGTAGTTCATGTTCTAAAAACTTTGGTTTATATCGTGAGCGAATCGGTGCTTGTTCTATTATTGGTAAAAGTTCAATTGCTGCCGAGATTATTAACTCTGTATTACTTTCTGTTGTACGTGTGAATTATTCTATGCCTCCTGCACATGGTGCTGCTATTGTAGAAACGATTTTAAGTTCAGCAGAGCTAACAACACAGTGGCATGGGGAACTAAAAGAAATGCGTGATCGTATTAACGGCATGCGTCAATTATTAGTGGATCAGTTGGCAGTTAATGGTGTAACTCGTGATTTTAGCTTTATTACCACACAAAATGGTATGTTTTCATTCTTAGGTATTGATAAAGAGCAAGTACAACGTTTACAAGATGAATACAGTATTTATATTGTTGGTTCAAGCCGTATTAGCCTTGCTGGAATTTCACCTGATAACGTTAATTATTTAACGCAATCTATTGCTAAAGTACTTTAATAATTTAATAAGTTACTTTATTTAACTTCAGTATGTCTCGTCTTGATATACGTTGACATTTTTAATTAAAAAGCCTGCTGTTAATATTATAACAGCAGGCTTTTTTATATCACCAATATTACTCGTTATGATAATTTCTGCTGTCTATATATAGGCGAAGTATAAATCGACTAAATCATGTAAAAATCAATTACTATATAACTTTTTTTCTTAATATCTCTCAAAATATGAAAGTTTTTCATATCATTCAAGACATCGCCTAGACAGAATCGAGTTTATAACATACTCTGGAATCAAAGTATGAAGGTTCTGCTCGCAACTTTAGTATATAAAAACAGAGATTTATTGCAGATAATACCAACTTAATTAAATTTTCGTTTAGAGGAGAGTCACTTTAACCGATTTAGCATAAACGAGTAGTAAAAAAACTTCTGTATTACTTACTATTCATCAATAATAATTTAAAGAGATACTTTCGTGAAAAAAATTAGGAAACGTATGACTATTAAGCAAAATTTAATTTTTGGCTTTTCAGCTATTAGTGCCATTTTATTTGCGGCTGTCAGCACAACGTTGATTTTGACGAATATTATTAATAATACAACGAAAGAAATTGTTGAAGAAAGAATGCCATCAACAGAAAAAAGTTCTTTCATGCTAACGGGTATTAATAGCTCTTTAGCTTCTCTTGGTGGTTGGTTAATTACAGGAAATGACCGGTTTAAAAAAGATAGAAATAATACTTGGGAAGTTATTGATTTAACAACTATAAAAATAGATTCATTGTCCGCTAACTGGCAATCACAAGAAAGTATTGAGAAATGGAGTGAAGTAAAACTTTATCTAGAAAAATTCAAGCAGATACAGCAAAAGGTTGAGGATATAGGTCATACACTTGAAGAAAAGCCTGCTAATAAAATTTTAATTGAACAAGCTAATCCAATAAAGTCAGACATGTTTCATTTTATATCACTTATGATTGATTCTGAAAAAAACCATGTTCCCGATAGTGTGCAAAAAATATCAATATTAACAGCACTTCGTGCTTCGATGGGGTACGGAGGGATGATACATAATTTTAAAAACTATGTATTACGTGGTAATGATAAATCTCATCAGGCCTTTGAGGAGTCAATTAAAAAGTCGCGTGCGCTTCTAGATGAATATATAAAATATCCAATGAGTGATGAAGAGTTACTTGCGGTTGATATTATTAGCCAAGTTATTACTCATTATTCCGAAAACAGTATGCTCATTAAAGTTGTTGAGAATGAAGGGAATACACCAGAAATAACGGATAAAGAAGTGAGAGTTGATGATAGTACCGCTATTGAAGCTTTAACTTTTCTTGATAATGTAAATGCTTCTGCAACTTCAGGTAAACAACAAATAGCCTCAAAAATTCGTGTTTTACTTGGCTATAATGGATTTATTCATCACTATAAAAACTATTTACTTCGTAAAACGGCTAGTAAGAAAGATCAAGCCGAGACTGCTTTAGATGAAGTAGTGAAAGTGATAAATTTATACCGCTTGCAAAATTTAACCTCAAGTGAGCGTTCAGCACTACAAGACTTAGAAAGAGTCGTAAAGTCCTACCGTATACTATTAGTCAATGCAGAAAAACTTGTGTTAAATGGTGCTGATGCGAGAACTATCGATAGAAGTGTTCGTATTGACGATCAGCCGGCATTAAAAGCATTGGCCTTTATTGATGAGTCAATTGCCAATTCATTAAGTGATCCAGAGGAAGCAATCAAACTCCAATCCGCTACATTGCAGGATCGTGCTCGATTACTAGGCACTATGTCTGACTTTAGGAATACGTTGAGTTCAATTTTTGATGAGTTACAGTCATTTCTTATTACGGGACAAGAAAAACATTATCAATTGTTTCAAGCGCTATGGGATAGTAATACTGAAAAATTTATTATGCTCAAAAAACTTCAATATTTAATGTTACCAGAGCAATTAAATGCTTTTGAAAAGTTAACAGTGTCACGTAATGTTTTTATGCCATTGCCTAAAGAAATGTTTGATATTCGTCGCTCTGAGCGTTGGAATATGACCAATTATTTACTTGCTACAGAAGTGATGCCACTTACAGAGAAGATTTTAGGCTTACTCGCCGGTGAGCGAAATAAAGACGGTAGACGTGATGGCGGTTTAGCAAAAAGTGAGCGAATGCAGTTGGCTAGTATAGCCAAAGATAATGCTTATTCAGTGGCTCAACTTAATGCCATACAATGGTTATTGTTATTAACAGGATTGGTTACTGCATTTTTTATTGGTAAAAAAACTGAAAAATCAATTACTGAACCACTAAAAAATATCACAGAAGCAATGACAAAAATTGCATCTGGTGGCGCCGTTATTAATATTGAAGAGTCTAACCAGGCGGGAGAAATTGGTCACTTAACCAAAGCTGCTAGTATTTTTCAGAAGTCAGCCTTAAAAACAGAAGATGAAAACTGGAAAAAAACTCAAATTGCACACATTTCAGAAAAAGCACAACAAACTGATACCTTAACTGATTTTTGTCGTGAGGTTATTGATCAGTTAACACCATTAATTAACGGAGCCGTTGGTGTTTTCTATGTTTATAAACCTGAAAACGAGCTTTTAGAAATAAAAGCTAGTTATAGTTTTGTTCGTAAAGAAAATACTCAAACAAGCTTTAAATTAAGGGAGGGCATTATTGGGCAGTCAGCTTTTGAACAGCAAAACATCATTTTGTCTCCGGTACCTGAAGACTTTATTACCGTGTCCTCTGCGCTCGGAGACTCCCAGCCCGCGACCTTAATCGTTTTACCTGTCATCTATCGAAAAAATTTATTAGGTGTTATTGAAATCGCAAGTTTTGATTCTTTGTCACAATTAAATCATGAGTTGTTAAAAGAAATAATACCGGCGATTGCACTCAGTTTAGAAAAACTCAATCAAGTTATTAATGCTAAAACATTATTAGAAGAAACTAAGCGTCAAGCTGAACAATTACAATTATCTGAAGAAGGATTAAGAGCTTCTGAAGAAGAGCTAAGAGTATCTGAAGAAGAGTTGCGAGTTATTAATGAAGAGCTGGTTGAGAATAGCCGAGGTTTAGAAGAGAAAACATTACAACTTGAGCGCTCTCAATTAAAACAGCGTAAAGTTAATCAGACACTGTCAGAGCATAATAAAGAAATTCAAGCACAACAAAAAGCGTTAGAAAAAGCATTATCCGAAAATCAGCAGAAAACAGAAGAAATTAGACAATCGAGTCGCTATAAATCTGAGTTTCTTGCCAATATGTCCCATGAATTAAGAACGCCATTAAATAGTCTGTTAATTTTGTCTAAATCATTAGCTGAAAATGATGATGGAGATTTAAATGAAGATAATGTTGAAGCCGCTGAAATTATTCATGAAAGTGGTACGTCTTTATTACATCGCATTAATGAAATTTTAGACTTATCTAAAGTTGAAGCGGGACAAATGTATATTCATAGCAATGTGATTATGTTGGATGAACTCAGCCATGGTATTAAGCGCTCTTTTAAACATGTAGCAGCAGAAAAGAAACTTGATTTTGAGGTTGTATTAGATGACAAACTACCGGCATCAATAACTTCAGACGTTGATAAAATAGTGCAGATATTAGATAACTTAATTGCTAATGCAATTAAATTCACGAAAGAAGGTAGTGTGACACTATCAATAAAAATTCCTGAATCTTTATCTAAAGAGATAAGTGAAAAAATAGATGCTCCAATTCAATTTGCCATTATAGATACCGGTATTGGTATTAATACCGAGCATTTACAAACTATTTTTGAACCCTTCCGTCAAGAAGATGGTTCCACAAGTAGAGAGTATGGCGGTACTGGCTTAGGTCTTTCAATCTCTAAAAAGTTTGCCGAACTGCTTGATGGGATTATTTGTGTAGAGAGCGAGAAAGGCAAGGGGAGTGTGTTTAGCCTTATTTTACCTACACATTTAATTATAGAAGATAAACAGGGTGAGGAAGAGCTTCTTAATATAGAAGATAATACCCAGATACATAATGATAAAGTCCAATTAAACAATGATTATGTGCAATCAAATACGCAAAACAAAAATGAAGTTGAATTACCTGAAGATAATCGCTCATTAGATCAGATAGATATATTTATTGACGATGATCGAGCAAATTTAGTTGAAAATGATCACGTTGTTTTAGTGGTGGAAGATGATATCCATTTCGCTCAAATATTAGTTAAACGAATAAATAAACAAGGATTTAAAGCTATTGCAACGGGGAACCCATTCGATGCTTTATGTTTAGCTAAGTTATTACAACCCATGGGAATAGTACTTGATGTAGAATTGCCGCAAATGGATGGAATTGAAGTATATAAGCAATTAAATGCACTTGCTCAAACACACAATATACCTGTTCATTTTATGTCTGCTTCTAATGCTGCTCTAAGAGCAAAAGCGATAGGCGGAGCTAATTACTTTACTAAACCGGTTACTCGAGAGCAAATAGATGAAGCTATTCATGGTTTTTCAATTAATTGTAATAATGAATTACAAAGTGTATTAATTATTGATAGTGATCCTGAAACACGAAATTTTGCGTGCGAGCAATTTCAAACTAAAGAAGGTGTAGAGGTTTTTGAGGCTGCCACGGGAGAAGAGGCATTAGCACAATTACAAAAACATAATATCGATTGTATTATTTTAGAACTTAATTTACCTGATATTAATGGGACAGAGTTACTAGAAAAAATTAGTGCTTTGTCTGAAAAGCCAATGCCGCAAGTTGTTATTTATTCATCGAAAGATCTATCTGAGGAAGAAGTACGAGTTTTAAGACGGTTTACGGATAGTTTAATATTAAAAGACGGTAGCTTTGTTGAAAGGTTACAAGACGAAGTTATGTTGTTTCTAGATAGTGTTAAAGAAAACCAAGGAAAGCCTTCTTCTGAATATTCGCTCGATAAGTTTTCAAATTATAATACCACTAAGAATCCGGCTTATGAAAGTGCACTGGAAGGTAAAACAGTGCTTGTTGTTGATGATGATATGAGAAATACTTTTGCATTATCAAGAGCGTTGAGTGATAAAGGAATGAAAGTACTTATGTCGAAAGACGGTGCCCAAAGCCTAACAATGCTAGAAAAAAATCCACAAATTGATATTGTCTTAATGGATTCTATGATGCCTGGAATGGACGGTAATGAAGCAACAAAAATTATTCGAAGCCAAGATAAGTATACCAAGATGCCTATTTTAATGGTTACGGCAAAAACGATGAAAGGCGATCGTGAGGTTAGTATGGCCTCAGGTGCTAGTGACTATTTACCTAAGCCTATTGATATGGATAAATTATTATCAATGATGAGAGCTTGGTTATAAATATAGGAACAAGCGATGACTACTAATATTGAAGATATTGAAATTAAACTATTTCTTCAGGCGGTTAAACTTAGGTATGGCTATGACTATCAAGATTATACTCATGCTTCATTAAAGCGACGCTTACGTTTATTAAAAAATAATAACCAAGTTGAATTTATTAGCGATTTGATTCATAAAGTCCTTCATGAAGAGGGATTTTTAAAGGAAATTATTGATCACTTTTCGGTTACGGTTACTGAGATGTTTCGAGATCCTGACTTTTTTAGAGATTTACGAACCCATGTATTACCGGCATTAAAATCTTACCCACGACTTAATATATGGATTGCTGGTTGTGCAACGGGTGAAGAAGTATTTTCATTAGCTATATTGCTACATGAAGAAGGGTTATTACAACGCTCTACTATTTATGCAACGGATATAAATAAAAAAAACTTAGATATTGCTAAAAGTGGTATTTTTGCTTTAGAGCGAGTTCCTGATTATACGAGAAACTATCAAGCTATGGGAGGGAGAGCCTCTTTTTCCGATTATTATCACTCTCGTTACTCTCGTGCAAAATTGGCGGAGTTTATTCTTGAACATATTGTTTTTAATGAACATAATTTGGCAGCGGATAGTGTTTTTGGGGAAATGCAGTTAATCTTATGCAGGAATGTTATGATTTATTTTAATGAAACATTACAAGACCGATCAATTGCCCTATTTTCTCAAAGTTTAGTACGTAGCGGTTTTCTTTGTTTAGGTACGAAAGAGTCATTACGTGCTTTTAAGCAAAAAGAACAATTCACTACAATATCTAAAGTAAATAAAATTTATCATAAGTTATTACCTAGAATAGGTTGAACGAAAGGATTTTGATATGACTTCTTATCTTGCTGTTATTATAGGTTGCTCAACGGGCGGTGTTAACGCGCTTTGCAAAATATTATCAGGAATTCCAAAAGAATTTCCGCTCCCTATTATAGTAGTATCTCATTTGTGTCCTAATACTCTTAGCTTGTTATCGAACGTTTTAGCTAACAACACAGAATTAAGCGTAATAGATGCAGAGGAGAAAGTTTTACCTAGACCTCATCATGTTTATACCGCGCCACCTAACTATCATTTATTAATTGATGATAACGGTAAGTTTGCCTTAAATGTGGACCCAAAAGTTTGTTTCTCTCGTCCTTCTATAGACGTATCTTTTGAAACAGCTGCGGAATATTATCGAGAAAACTTAATTTCTATTATTTTAACTGGCGCAAATTCAGATGGCACGCAAGGTGCAAAGATGGTCAAAAATAATGGTGGTTTAGTTATTGTACAAACACCTGAAACGGCTGAAGCTAAATCAATGCCCGAAAGTGTTATTAATGCAGGTTACGCTGATCATATTATCCCTCTACAAGATATTTCAGCTAAGTTGTTAGAATTAACGAATTGGAAATCGATATGAATGTTGATAGTACACCTAAGATACTTATTGTAGATGATACGCCGGCGAACCTAGTTGCTCTAAAGTTACTCTTAAAAAAAGTAAAAGCTGAGGTAATTAAAGCAAGTTCAGGTGCAGAAGCGTTACAGTTAACACTAGAGCATGATTTTGCACTGATCTTATTAGATGCCCATATGCCTGAAATGGATGGCTATGAAACTGCTGAAATATTAGGCTCTACACCCGGTACCAATACCATTCCTATTATTTTTGTAACTGCAGCTTATAAAGATGAAGTACATCGTTTAAAAAGTTATCGAGCAGGTGCGGTAGATTATATTCAGAAACCAATAGAAGATCATATTCTTATATCTAAAGTTAATGTATTTCTAGAATTATATAATCAGAGTTTTGAGCTAAAGTCACTCACTGAAAATCTTGAATTATTAGTTCAAGAACGTACTGAAGAATTACGAAGAACCAATAAAATCGCCAGTATTGGCGGTTGGAAACTTAGTCTAGATCTTAAATATATTATTTTATCAGACCAAGCGCTAGAGATACTTAATATTACCGAGTATTTAGCAGAGCAAGAAATTCCAATTAATGAGTTTATGAAAAAAATTCATGAAGATGATAGAGAAGGAGCCTTACTCGCATTTAGTAAGATTATCAAACATCCTAAAAAAGAAATTACCTTTGAATTTAGGTTCGTTGGTCATGAAGAAAAGCTTCGTACAGCCAACATCATTATCAACGCGATGAAAGATAAATCAATTTCATTTGTTGGCGCAATACAAGATATTACCGACCGAAAAGAGTCAGAGCGTGCGGTGCAGTTTATGGCGCAGTATGATGCGTTAACCCAACTACCTAATCGCTATTTATTTAATGATCGTTTAGATGTCGCTTTTGCTACCGCTACGAGGTTAAAAACAAAGGTTAATTTAATCATGATTGATCTTGATCATTTTAAAGACATTAATGATACCTTAGGTCACCCTATTGGTGACTTATTATTGATAGAAGTTGCTCAGCGTTTACTTGGTTGTGTTAGGGATACTGACACTGTAGCCCGGTTAGGCGGGGATGAGTTTGCTATTATCGCACTTGAAACACAGGGTGCATTAACAATTAATACGCTTACAGAGCGTTGTTTGCAATCATTGGCTAAACCTTTTGAACTTGATGGGCATACAGTGCATACAGCGGGTAGTATAGGTGTTGCTGTTTTTCCTGATGATGGCAGAAATCAAGAAAAAATTATTAAGTGTGCAGACATCGCTTTGTATGAGTCAAAAGAGAATGGCCGTAACGGTTACCATTTTTATAATCAAAAGATGGATGAATCCATTCATCTTAGAATAACCGAAGAAAAGCAATTAGCAAAGGCGATTGAAGAAGAGCAGTTAGAGCTTTATTATCAGCCACAAATAGATCTTAATACAAAGAAAGTGATTGGTGCCGAAGCTTTAGTTCGTTGGAATCATCCTGAAAAAGGTTTACTCTTACCTGTAGATTTCATTCCTCTGGCTGAGGAAATTGGACTTATTATTCCTATGGGTAAGTTAATCTTTAAGCTGGCAGCAAAGCAAATTAATTTTTGGAGTCAACACGGTATTTTAGATATTAAAATTGCAGTGAACTTATCTGTAAAGCAGATACATTATTGTGATTTCATTGATATGCTTGAGAATACTATTTTAGAATTAGATTCAGGTGTTGATATTCTTGAGTTAGAAATTCCGGAGATGGCTATGCTTGAAGGTTCACAAAACAATAATGATGTTTTTGAGCAATTAAGGAAAAAAGGAATCTCGTTAGTGGTGGATAACTTCGGCACTGCCTTTTCGTCAATGCTCAATTTAAAGCAAATTTCCGCAGAATTTTTGAAAATAGACCGTCTTTTTATTAAGAATGTAGTAAATGATGCTGTCGATGCAAAAATATTTAAATCAATAATAGAGCTAGCTCATACATTGAATATGAAAGTTATTGCAGAAGGGGTAGAAACCTCGAATCAGCTTTCTTATTTACTGAATAATGGCTGTGATGTTGCTCAAGGTTTTATATATAGTCACCCTATTCCAGCGGGCGAGTTTATTGACTGGTTAATACAATATCAAGACGAGGCTAGGTAAAATATGATGCTTTTCGTTAGAGAATACAGATTAAATATACCAATAAATCATCAGGAAATGGCAAGTTGCGCCGCCTAAAACAAATAAATGCCAAATTGCGTGATTAAAGGGAATTTTCTTTTGAACATAGAAAAAGACACCCAGTACATAAACTAAGCCACCAGCTGCTAATAAATTGACGGCATTAATGGGGAGAATATTATATAACTCTTCTATAATGGCAAAAGAAATAAAGCCCATACCAAGATAGGTAGCTAAAGATATCTTTTTATATTTATCACCAAATTTAATTTTAAAAAATATGCCACCTAAAGCAATAAGCCAGATAATTGCCATTAAGCTATAACCTAGAGAGTCTTTCATACTTAGTAATAATAGCGGTGTATAGGTGCCCGCTATAAGTGTATATATAGCGCAATGATCTAGTAGTTTAAATAGTTTTTTTGTACGTTCATTTGTAACGCCATGATAAAAAGTTGAAGCAGAAAAAAGTGCCAACAAGCTTACGCCATAAATACTAAAGCTGACAATACGCATAGTATTATTACTAATAGAATAGTTTACTGATGTGTCAGTTACTGAATTACTGAGCAATAAAAATAATGCTACAAGACTAAGTAAGGCACCCAAGCCATGGCTTATGGTGTTAGCTAACTCTTCATTTTTACTATATTGAGATATTTTACTGGTCATAACCCTAACCTTTCTTTAGCGTAGCAGCGTAAACTGTTTTTAGATGGACTGTTTTGAAATTAATATTAGATCGCATTATAAAAATGGAGTGTATGGGGAGTATTTAGCTCTCTTTAAGAGAGCTAAATATTAAGAAAAGGTCTTATAAACATAACTATAAAGCTAATTCTATAACCATTTCTTTTAATTCATCTTTAGAGATAGAGTTACTATGGTTTTTATCAAAACGATTAAAAATAGACTCACACATACGGATGCCTTTGTCTTGCAATAGCACATCAATAAGTTCAACGAATTCAGAGCGGCTAATTACACCATCCTTATCTTCATCAAATACTTCAAATAACTCATCTACCCATTGATTCAATTCCATGGGGGGTCCTTAGATAATTAGAGGGAAATTAATATCTAAATGTTATCTTTTATTCAGACGTTTGGGAATGACTATTTAAACTTAATTTAGGCTTGGTTGAGGGAAATATTAATTCTTATATTAGTCGGTTATTAATTATCTATTTTAAGTTTTATTTTTCGTATTTAAAGAATGATAGCTTTGATTTAAATATATTATTAATCATAATGTTAGGCGTTGTTTTTGTTTGAATAGTTACCTTGCTTTTATAATTAATATATTTATCTTTGAGTTTTTTTTATTTTTTTTGTAATAAATTTAAAAGTATTGAGACTAAGTGTTTAACGCTTTATTAAGGAAATATAAGATGAAAGTAACTTGGAAAAGAATATTAACGTTCAGTTTACTGTCTATAACAACAATGAGTTGGGCAAATGCTGATGAATTAACGTTAGAAAATTGTCATTTAGGTGAAATACGTTCACAAGTAAAATGCGGCAAGCTTGAAGTACCAGAAAATTATCAAAAACCAGATGGTGATAAAATAACGATTAACTTCGCAGTATTGCCAGCAATTGATGATAGTGAATATAAGGCACCCTTAATGTTTTTAGCAGGTGGCCCAGGTCAAGCTGCGGTAGAACTTGCTACAGGGTTGAATCAAGTCTTTCGTGAAGTACGTAAAACACGCGATATTATTTTAGTTGATCAACGAGGTACTGGTGAAAGTCATCCTTTATCTTGTGACCTAGAGGAAGAGGGCAGTGTTTATAGTACGCTTACTAAAGACTTTAAAGAGAGTGATATTGTTGACTGTATTAGCCAGTTTGAAGGTGATTTAAGCCAGTTTAATTCAGAAAATGCTATTCGTGATTTTGATAGTATTAGAGTTGCTTTAGAACATAAAAAACTCAATATTTATGGCGGCTCTTACGGTACACGTGCTGCTTTAGTTTATATGCGAATGTTTCCCGAGTCACTTGAGAGCGTAGTATTGGATAGCGTTGGCCCTATTGAAGTGCCTATTGGCTTATTTGGTCAAAGTGTTGCTCGTTCATTTAACTTATTAGTAGAAAACTGTAAAAAAAGTGAATCATGTAATAGAGCCTTTCCTAATTTAGCCGATGAGTTTGACGAAGTGAAAGCGCGTTTAGCCAAAGCCCCCGTAACCCTTGATATTCAACACCCACGGTTAGGAACGCCAACAAAATTCAAGCTCGATGATAATAAATTTACTAACAATTTACGTATGCAGTTATACAGCATAAGAGGTCGTTCTTTAGTGCCGTTAATTATCAATCAAGCTTATTTAGGTAACTATGAGCCATTAATCGGCTTAATGGCTAGCACCGAAGGTGAACAACAAATTTATACTGGTTTGCATTTTAATATTGTTTGTAATGAAGATGCGCCCAAAATATCAGCGGAAATGAAAGCAATAGATGTGAGTAATAATTTTGATAATGGCAGTACTAGTAATCTTATTTTTGAAAGAATATGTTCACTGTTCCCACAATACCGACCAAGCGATAACTTCTATCAACCGGTTACTGCTAATATTCCTACTTTGATTTTATCGGGAAATTTAGACCCAGTAACACCACCAAGTAATGGTGATTACTCAGCTAAGTCATTGCCTAATAGCCACCATATTATTGTTGAAAATGCTTCGCATACTGTTGCAATGAATACATGTGCTAATGAGATAGTTAACGAATTTTTAACGAGTAAGTTACCTAATAAACTTGATGAGTCTTGTTTGAAAGATATTCCTCAAGAGACTTTTATGACAAGTGTTAACGGCATTCAGTAATGCGCTTCCAATAGCATTAAATGGCACAGACAAGGAAATACTAATGATTGAAGTAAATAATTTACATAAACAATTTATTGATAAGAAAAATAAAAAAAATACCGTGAAAGCGCTAGACGGACTTTCTTTTACCGCAAAAGATGGTGAGATCACCGGGGTTTTAGGACCAAATGGTGCTGGTAAAACAACGTGTCTACGTACACTTTACGGGTTACTTTCAGCTGATGAAGGTTTTGCCACCATTGATGGTATTAATGTTACTGAAAACCCATTAGCCGCGCGCTCAAAACTGGGTATTTTTCCTGATAAATTCGGCTTGTATGAGCGTCTAACTGCTTATGAACAAATTGATTATTTCGCAAGCTTACATGGTATGTCAGGGCAAACTAAAAAAGAAGCAATACAGCAAGTGATTGAAGATTTAGATCTGGGCGAATTAGCGCACCGTAAAACCATTGGTTTTTCACAAGGTCAACGAATGAAAGTTACATTAGCACAAGCCTTAGTTCATCAACCACAAAACTTTGTACTTGATGAGCCTACACGTGGTTTAGATGTTATGAGTACACGTATATTGCGTAATCACCTTGCTAAGTTTAAAGCGAAAGGACACTGCATTTTATTTTCATCGCATGTAATGCAAGAAGTCGCGGCGCTATGTGACCGGGTGATCATTGTTGCTAATGGTAGGTTAGCTGCCCAAGGAACACCTCAAGAGCTATGTGATCTGGCTGGTGAAACATTGCTTGAAGATGCATTTGTTAAATTGATTGGCTCAGATGAAGGAGTATCAGCGTGAATAGTGTTAACTCAAACTTAAATTTACATATAATTCAATTAAAAGCACTTGTTTTAAAAGAATACAAAGAAGCTTTTCGTGACAAACGTGCATTGATCGTGGCGTTAATGATGGCTTTCTTAGCACCCGTAGCTATTGTCTTGATGTCAAAAATCATGATTGAAAAGTTGGTTGATGAACCACCTGTTTACGTTAAGTTCTCAGGTGCTGAATATGCACCTAAGTTAATAATGCATTTTGCCGACAACAATTTATTAAACTTTGCTGATGTACCTGAAGATGAAAAAGCAACGTGGGAACAGCGTAATATTGCTATTGATATTCCTGAAGATTATGCAATTAATATGGCTGAAGGAAAGCCAATTAAGTTACATTTACAAGCTGATTTTAATGATAAAGCAGTTACCCCTCCTATCAGAAGAATTAATAACGCAGTAAGAGAGTTCTCATTATCGATTGGCTATAAGAGACTATTATTACGCGGTGTTGATGTACGTTTGCTAAACCCAGTTAAACTAGTAGAGCAAGACACCGCAAAACCTGATGCTACCTTTATTATGATCTCAATGATGTTGGGAATATATCTGATGATGGCCGCATTTATGTCTGGCTTATCTGTAGCCATTGACTCAAGTGCCGGAGAACGAGAGCGTAATGTACTTGAAATGTTATTGTGCCAACCCGTAAGTACGTTAAAAATAGTGTTAGCTAAGTTGATCGGCTCTTCAACCATTTCGATCATTGGTGTGGTTTTAGTATTAGTACTCACGTCAATTTCCGTTGGTTTTATTGACTTAACTAAAATTGGAGCGACTTTTAGTTTGGATATATCAACCGCAGCGATTTTATTATTACTATTACTGCCTATTTGCTTTTTTGCCTCTGCTTGCCAATTATTTGTCGCCTTTCAAACCAAGAGCTTTAAAGAAGCACAATCAACAGTTGGTATGCTTATTGGTATTCCTGCCTTTATCCCTTTTGTTGTTTCAATGATGGATGATCGACCTGAGTGGCTAAATTGGCTACCAATAGCAGGCCAATCCATGATTATTGAAAACATTTTTAAAGGTGTTGAAGTTAATTGGTTAGCCGTTTTTGCAACCAGTACTGTGACTATTGCGATTACTGTGGCATTGGTTATCGCGTTAGCTAACAAGCTTAAATCAGAAAAAGTTGTGATGGCATTAAGTTAAGTAGTTAAGTGCATAATAGTTAAATAAAAGGTAATTTATAAAACTATTATGTTAAATTTTAACAACTTAATTAAATAATATACTCAATTTACTTTTGGTCAGTAGTGTTGAGTGGAAGGAAAGATAATTGGATTATCAAGCAACATTTACATTATGGATGACGGAGCATGAAAAACTGCTGCGTCATATCATTACGGGCTTTGAAGCAAAAGTTGCTATTCAAGATGAGCTTTTTCAAGAAATAGCATTAAATATTTGGCGAGCTTTGCCTAAGTTTAGACAAGATTCTGCGGTAAAAACTTTTGTTGCGCGTATTGCTCATAACGTTTTAGCGACGCATGTCGCTAAAGCAGTTAAAACGGTTCAGACTGCAGATATAGAAAATTGTGCTGAAGTTGAAAATATAGCTGCAACACAAAACACACCTTATCAAGAGCTTAATCAAACACAACGACAATTTCGTTTATCGCAAGCTATACGAGAACTTAAACTTGAACAACGACAAGTGATAACACTGGCACTTGAAGGAATGAGTTATCAAGAAATGGCTGATGTTTTAGTGATTACGCCTAACTTAGTTGGAGTTAGGTTACAACGCGCTAAAACATTATTAACCCAGTTGTTGGAGGGATCAGAAAATGGATAAAACACCATTTGAAAATGAAGATAGATCGTCGACAAAGTCTAACAAAATAGACCCAGATCGTACTATGGTTGTTAAGCCGAAAAAGATAGATGTTCTTTCATTATCTAAAAGCAATACTTCATCAACTCCAGATAATGAACCCCCTTTATTTGATGAACAACCACTAGATGAAAGTTGGCTAATACTTTCTCAAGATTGGCAAGATCAACCTTTTGAAAAAGTAGATATTCAAAAGTTATTAAAACAAACTAAAAAACGAACCTTACTAGCTAAGTTGTTGTTGGGGCTGAATGTCATCGCTACAGTAGGTATTTTTATTATGCTATTTGTCGGCTTGTATCAAGGTGACTGGAGTACCGCAAATATCACTTACTTATCCTTTGGAGGTGTAGCGTCAGTAATCTTTGTTTATTATGAAATAAAAATACGACTGAATATTTGGCAACAGAGTTGTGATAGCCCAGATAAAGCGGTTACTAATGCTATTGCAGGAGTTCAATCTTCAATTAAATATATTAAATTAACTAAACTGTCTTGTTGGTTATTTCTACCTCTAGTTAATTGGTACCTTTACGCAACAATTGAAGAGTCAGAGAAGTCACTTTGGCCTCCCTTTATTATTACTCATATTTTTATTCTGATGATATGGTTAATAACACATTGGTTTCAAAAGAAGCGTGTTAAGGAGTTATCAGAGCTTAACTCTATCTAGATATTCTTTATGGACATAGCGCTTGCACTGACCAACTATAATTTCGATATATATAGGTTTGATGGGTTATTATTCGGTATGATTTTTATTTGGTGTTTAATATTTTGCTGTGCTATTGTTTTACAGTTTTAGGTATATTCTTTTTTTTAGTGAAAACTTTTATTCTATTGTTAAGAGACATTCACTTAACAATTATACGCTATAAAGCAGTGCTAAATACACTAAGGCTTGCTCGTTTTACCGTGTACAACTAGGTAAAATTAAGGCAGAATACCGCCATTATTTTTTGAATGTTTAAGTAAATTCTGTTATTTGCTTAAATATCGTTTCAGCCTAGTGCTGACTTTTATATTTGCAAAGAAGGGAAAAAACATGTTTACACGTGATATGAATATTGCCGATTTTGATGCGGAACTATATCAAGCAATGAGCCAAGAAGTTGTGCGTCAAGAAGAGCACATAGAGTTAATTGCTTCAGAAAACTACTGTAGTCCTCGCGTACTTGAAGCACAAGGTTCACAATTAACTAACAAATATGCCGAAGGTTACCCTGGCAAACGTTATTACGGTGGTTGTGAATTTGTTGATATTGCTGAGCAATTAGCAATTGATCGTGCAAAAGAGTTGTTTGGTGCTACTTATGCCAACGTACAACCACATGCAGGTTCTCAAGCGAATGCTGCTGTTTTTCAAGCACTTGTATCACCTGGCGGAAAAGTATTAGGCATGAGCTTAGCCCATGGCGGTCATTTAACTCATGGTGCTAGTGTAAGCTTTTCTGGTAAATCTTATGAAGCTTTTCAATACGGTCTTCACCCAGAAACTGGTGATATTGACTATGATGAACTTGAACGTTTAGCTAATGAACACAAGCCTGAAATGATCATCGGTGGTTTTTCTGCCTTCTCAGGTGTTGTTGATTGGGCACGTATGCGTAAAATTGCTGACAGCATTGGAGCATATTTCTTCGTTGATATGGCACACGTTGCTGGTCTTGTTGCTGCAGGTCTATACCCTAATCCTGTACCACACGCGCATGTAGTAACTACAACTACACATAAAACATTAGCGGGCCCTCGTGGTGGTTTAATTATTTCTGGCTGTGATGATGAAGCTATTTATAAAAAGTTAAATAGTGCCGTTTTCCCTGGTGGCCAAGGTGGCCCATTAATGCACATTATTGCTGCTAAAGCGGTTGCATTTAAAGAAGCACTACAACCAGAATTTAAAGTGTATCAACAAAGTGTACTTGATAATGCCAAAGCTATGGTTGCGGTATTACAAGAACGTGGTTATAAAGTTGTATCAAATGGCACTGAAAATCACTTATTGTTACTTGATTTGATTGATAAAGATATTACAGGTAAAGATGCTGATGCTGCTTTAGGTAAAGCACACATTACTGTTAATAAAAACTCAGTACCTAACGATCCTCGTTCTCCGTTTGTTACTAGCGGTTTGCGCTTGGGTACTCCTGCTATTAGTCGTCGTGGTTTTGGTACTGAAGAAACTAAAGCATTAACAGGTTGGATTTGTGATATTTTAGATGATATCAACAATGAAGAAACTATTGCTAAGGTACAAGAAAGCGTTAAAGAGCTATGTTCACGTTTCCCTGTATACAAGTAGTCAGTCATTAGCTTTTTTAAGTTAAACTAATTCACAAATTATTGTGAATTTATATTAAAATGGTCGCAATTAGCGGCCATTTTTGTATTTATTTTTCGAACTTGTCGTATGAAACTTATTCACGTATCGCAGGTAAACCATGTTTTGTCCATTTTGTAGTGCACAGGAAACTAAAGTCATAGACTCTCGTTTAGTTTCAGACGGTCATCAAATCAGACGTCGTCGTCAATGCTTATCTTGTCATGAACGTTATACAACTTTTGAAACAGCTGAATTAGTTATGCCTCGTATTATCAAACGAGATGGTACACGTGAACCGTTCAACGAAGATAAAATGCGCAGTGGTTTAATGCGAGCGTTAGAGAAACGTCCCGTCAGTACTGAACAAGTAGAACTGTCGATTAATAAATTAAAATCACAAATGCGTGCAACAGGTGAGCGAGAAATTACGAGTGAAATGCTGGGTAATTTGTTGATGACTCAGCTAAAAGAATTAGACAAAGTTGCCTATTTACGTTTTGCTTCTGTTTATTTGTCCTTTGAAGATATTAGTGAATTTGCTGATGAAATAGCTCGCCTAGGAAAAGAAAGTCCAAGGAGAGGGAAAATTGGTAAATAAATCGCCGACAAAAAAAGAATTAACAACAACTTGTAATGATCAAATGTATAGCAGACAAGATTATCAATACATGGCATTAGCAATTCAGCTTGCTAAACAAGGGCGTTATACAACATCACCAAATCCTCGAGTAGGTTGTGTACTGGTTAATAAGCTTGACGGTAAAGAGCAAGTAATTGGCACCGGCTTTCATCAAAAAACAGGGCAGGGTCATGCAGAAGTTAATGCATTACTTGATGCTAAACTTAATTACCCTCACCTTATTGAAGGTGCAACCGCTTATGTTACTTTAGAGCCGTGCAGTCATTTTGGTAGAACACCACCTTGTGCCCAAGGGTTAATTAATGCCAAAGTAAAACGGGTTGTTGCCGCTATGGTTGATCCTAATCCTGAAGTTTCGGGTCGTGGTTTAGCAATGCTTCAACAAGCAGGGGTTCAAGCTGAATTTGGGCTTTTAGAAAGTGACGCAAAAGCGCTAAATCTTGGCTTTATTAAAGTCATGACTCACTCTTTACCTTATGTTCGGGTTAAGTTAGCGGCGAGTCTTGATGGTAAAACCGCGATGAAAAGTGGTGAAAGCAAGTGGATTACTTCAAGCGACGCAAGATGTGATGTACAAAAATTGAGAGCGCAAAGCTGTGCTGTAATTTCGGGTGCAGATTCAATTTTAACTGACAATGCTAAAATGACAGTACGTTGGTCTGAGTTAGGAAGATTAAAAGATAGCTACCCTGAAGATACGGTTCGCCAGCCAGTAAGAGTTGTTATTGATAGTCGTAACAGGCTTACACCTGAGTTAGATTTTTTTAAACAAGCATCACCGGTTATTCTGGTTCGAAGAGAATTAGATGAAATAGACCTTGAAAACATCCATAAATGGCCGCATTTCGTAGAACAGGTCCAAGTTTCTACGGTGAAGACTGAATCAGGACAAGACAATATTGATTTAGCTGCGTTATTGATATTATTAGCCGAACGCGGTTTGAATGATGTATTAATTGAATCTGGAGCTCGCTTAGCGGGAGCTTTTATAGAACAAGATTTAGTTGATGAGTTAATTTTATACCAAGCTCCTAAACTTATGGGGGCTGAGGGTAAAAGTTTAGTCGAAATGCCGAATGTGAATAAATTACTAGAGGCTAAATCATTATCGATTACCGACGTACGCCAAGTAGGTTGTGATATTCGAATTACAGCAACACTAGAAAAAGACAGCATCTAAATAGATATTATTTCAGCAACAGAGTCTTAAATAATATATCTAACTATAAAATAAATGAGAGTAGCTATGTTTACCGGAATTATTGAAGCCATTGGCACTATTAAAGCAATAAATATAAATGCTCAAGGAGCGCGCTTAGTTATTGCTAGTAATAACCTTGATATGAGCGATGTTAAATTAGGTGATTCCATTTCTACTAATGGCATTTGCTTAACGGTTGTTGAATTTGATCAAAATAGTTATAGTGCTGATGTATCAAATGAAACATTACAGCGTACTGGCTTTGCTCATTATAATGTTGGTATGCAAGTTAATTTAGAAAAAGCTATGTTAGCAAGTACCCGTTTTGGCGGGCACATGGTGTCAGGGCACGTTGATGGTGTGAGTGAAATTTTATCGATTATTAATAACGGTAATAGTATTGAATACTGGCTTTCAATGCCTACAGAACTAGCTCATTATATTGCAGAAAAAGGCTCAGTAACTGTTGATGGTACAAGTTTAACTGTTAATGCGTTAGACGAGAGTTCAAATAGTAAATTTAGATTAACGATTGTGCCGCACACTGTGAAAGAAACAGTTTTTGCCCATTATAAAGTGGGTACAAAAGTTAACTTAGAAGTAGATTTAATCGCACGATATTTAGAGCGTTTACTTACAAAAGAAGCAACTGAAATGCCAGCTGTTAAATCAAATGTGACAGAATCTTTATTGAAAAAGTCAGGCTTTATTAAATAATAAATAACTTAGCTTTATAGCTAAGTATTTTAAAAAATTATTATCAAATAAGTAATCAACAACAAGTAATCAAAGAGAACCTAATGAATTTAAATACCCCACAAGAAATAATCGACGATATTGCTTTAGGTAAAATGGTTATTTTAATGGATGATGAAGACCGAGAGAACGAAGGTGACTTCATCATGGCTGCAGAAATGGTAACTCCAGCTGCAATTAACTTTATGGCAACTCATGGTCGTGGGCTTATTTGTATGCCAATGACGCAAGAAAAGTGTGAAGAGTTAAAATTACCTTTGATGGTAGATAAAAATGACGCACAGTTTAGTACAAACTTTACTGTTTCAATTGAAGCGGCGACAGGTGTTACCACCGGTATTTCAGCAGGCGATAGAGCAACAACAGTGCTAGCTGCAGTAGCTAAAGATGCAACGCATTTAAGCATTGTTCAGCCTGGACATATTTTTCCTTTAATTGCTAAAGATGGTGGCGTACTTAACCGTGCAGGACATACTGAAGCGAGTGTTGATTTGGCACGTATGGCCAATTTAGAGCCGGCAGCCGTTATTGTTGAAATTTTAAATGAAGATGGCACCATGGCGCGTCGTCCAGATTTAGAAATTATTGCAGAAAAGCACGGTATAAAAATGGGTACGATTGCTGATCTTATTGAATTTAGAAATGAGACAGAAACAACTATTGAACGTGTATCGCAATGTAAATTACCGACCGCTTTTGGTGAGTTTGATTTAATCGTATTTAAAGATACTATCGATGGACAAGCACATTTTGCTTTAACCAAAGGCGAAATTAAAGCTGATGAACCAACGTTAGTAAGAGTGCATTTAGAAAATACTTTTAGAGATTTGTTATTTAGCCAGCGTGAAAGCGTAGCAAAATGGCCTATGGCAAGTGCCTTAGAAAAAATAGCGAAAGAAGGCGGTGTTCTAGTACTATTAGGTAAACATGAATCAGCAGCAGAATTAATTAACTTAGTTGAAAAGTACGCTAAAATTGATGCTGGCGAATCAGTAAAAGAAGTTAGCCGTCATGTTGGCTCTCGCAATGTTGGCGTTGGCTCACAAATACTGGCAAACTTAGGTGTGAGTAAAATGCGCTTGTTAAGCTCACAAACTAAATATCATTCACTTTCTGGTTTTGGTTTAGAGGTTGTTGAATATATTCCTGAGTAATAAACCTATACCCGTTACCAATCAAGATGCGTATTTCAGAGTGCTTGAGCGATATCAATTCAAGGCAGTGCTTTGTAATAATGGTCGTTCCCTTATAAAAAGCACTAACGAAGAAGTGATGTTGCTCAAGCGTTTCTTCGATGGGTCTAAAAACAATTTATGCTGCGTTATTAACTTTAGTAAGGGAATAACCATGACGTAAACTTAATGCCTTGCCTAAATTGTTTTTAGTTCCCACTGAAACCTGCATCTTGAATGATAACGGGTATATACTTGCTTTAAAGTATTTTTGCTTTCTGATGAAAGTAAAAGTAAGGGGATAGGGTCTTGTTTATAGCTAGCTTATTTTTGCTAGCTTAGCCTACTGGCTATAAGATCCTATAGCGTTACATTCAATCATTAACACGAAACACAAATAGTAATATCACATGAAACCAGTACGTAACAACATAGTTATAGTGATGCTGATGCTAGTGGCCTTTATCGGTCAAGCAATGGCAAGCACTGCTATGTCTTATTCTGGTGCTTCTTGTGTTGATGGGGATATGGCGAATACAATGCCAATGATGTCTCATGATCAGATGTTACTTGATGATAGTGATAAAAAAACAGCGATGATGGCTACAATGGATTGCTGCCAAGATGATTGTAAATGCCCTAGTAATGGTTGCTTAAGCCTTTCATTTTTACTGAATACATCGCTTAACTCCAAAGTTTTTTCAGATAAAAAAATTACACAGTTCCCCTCTCTAAATAAATCACAATCTAGCTCTTCACTATATCGTCCACCCATTTCGTAACTTCATGGCACACTTGTGCCTAAAATTCTTATAAACCGTGTCTCTCTACATTAATTACTCATAATGTGTGAGCTAACATAATTGAATTATTCTCAAAATTTACGCATGTAAAGAGAAAGAAGTATGAATAAATATAACGCCTTATATAAACGTATGACTGTATTTACAGCTATGCTCATTATCGTATTCTCAAGTCATAGTTATGCCGCTGAGCAGGGATTGAGCTTTACTCAAGCGATTAAAATCGCGCAAAAAAATGATCCTTGGCTTGATGGCAGTCGTCATAAACAAAAATCAATTGAAGCTTTAAGCTTTGTTGCTAATACACAGCCGGATCCTAGCGTGTCTGTTACTTTTGCTAGCTTGCCTACCGATGGATTTAACTTTGACCAAGAAAACATGACACAATTAAAAGTAGGTGTTTCTCAGATGTTTGGTCGTGGTGATAGTCTGGAAATACGCAGTAAACAATTACAACTGCAGTCACAAGAGCAACCGTTTAAACGTAAAGACCGAGAAAACAAAGTTGCAGTAACGGTGGGGAGTTTATGGCTTGATTTATATCGAATACAACAAAGTATTAGTTTAATAGAAACAAGCCGTAGCTTGTTTGAACAGCTAAGTCAGTTGGCCGAATCGAGTTATAGCAGTAATTTAGGTGGAACACGGCAAGTTGATATTGTGCGTGCTCAACTTGAATTAACTCAGTTAGAAGATAGATTAAATCAGTTAAAGCTTGAGCAAAACCGTTACCAAGGCATGCTAGAGCAATGGCTAAGCCATTATCGATCAACAGGATCTTTATCAGAAGATTTAGATACGAACAACAATACGCTAATAAGGCTCATTAGTAGTGAACTTCCGCAATTAGATCTTTACCGGAAGGAGGCTCTTTATGATGAAAAACAGCTAAAACCTAGCCAGTTAGCACTAATTTTAGCTCGTCACCCGGCGGTACAAGCAGTTGATAAAAATATTGAAGCTACTCGTATTGGGGTAAATTTAGCGGAACAAAAATATCAACCACAATGGGGCGTAAATGCTAGCTATGGCTATCGTGCAGATGACTCTTTGGGTAATAGCCGAGCCGATCTTTTCTCGATAGGTGTTGTGTTCGATCTTCCTTTATTTACTGGTAACCGACAAGACAAAGAAGTGAGCTCTGCCATTGCTAACACTGAAGTGATCAAAACAGAGAAACTATTATTAATTCGTCAGTTGATATCGGCTTTTGCTAGTGCGAAAGGTCAATTTTTTCGTATTAAAGAAAGGCAAACACTGTATATAGAACGGTTGCTGCCGCAAATACAGCAGCAAGTTCAGGCTTCTCTAACGGCCTATACAAATAATGAAGGTGATTTTTCTGAAGTAGTACGTGGACGTATTGCAGAGCTTAATGCTCATATCGAATTTTTAATAATTAATACCCAAGAACAAAAAATCATTTTAGAAATTAATTACTTTCTTGTTGATAACGCAATGAAGTCAGACATGAGTGCTAAATTATGAGCGTAAACCCAACAAACAAAAAGAGCTTAATAATAGGAATTATTATTGGTGTAACGTTAGCTTTATTAATCAGTTTTATTGTGATGTCGTCTATGATGAATAAATTACATAGTCCGACAACATTAGAGTCAAAGGAAGAAGAACCACTTTATTGGGTTGCTCCAATGGACGCAAACTTTAAAAAAGATAAACCTGGTAAGTCACCGATGGGGATGGATCTTGTTCCTGTTTATGATGATGGCGGCGCAGGACCTGATGAAGGTGCAGGTACAATCCGCATTTCTTCCAATGTTGAAAATAACTTAGGAGTAAGGATAGCTAAAGCAGAAATAAAACCTTTAAACGCAATGATTAATACTGTTGGTTATGTCACTTACAACGAAGAAAAACTGGTTAATGTTCATTCTCGTGTACAAGGCTGGATTGAAACGCTTTATATCTCAGCAGTAGGCGATCCTGTTACAAAAGGACAAGCCTTATACGATATTTATTCTCCTGAATTGGTAAATGCACAAGAAGAATTCTTACTGGCATTAGATCGTAAGAATAATCGACTTATTAGTGCAGCTAAAAATCGTTTAGCAGCATTACACTTACCTAATCAAGCAATTGAAAAATTACGTGCTACACGTAAAATTCAACAGAATGTGACTTTCTATGCAATACAAAGTGGTGTTGTTGAAAGCTTGGCGATCAGAGAAGGTGTTTTTGTTAAACCTGAAACCATGATGCTATCAATTATAGATTTGAGTGAGGTATGGGTAAAAGCAGAAGTATTCGAACGCCAATCTTCGTTACTCGCTATGGGTAATGATGTTGTGATGACGTTAGATTATTTACCTAATAAAGAGTGGCAAGGAAAAGTCGAACACATACATCCCATGCTCAACCCTAAAACTAGAACAGCAATTGCACGTTTACGATTTGATAATACCAACAACGAGCTTAAACCTAACATGTTTGGACAAATTACTATTCAAACCTCAGGTAATGAAAGTGCGCTACTTATCCCGAAAGAAGCACTGATCAGAACAGGTACCCAGAATCGTGTAGTGCTTGCATTAGGCGAAGGTAATTATAAGTCTATTGAAGTTAAAGTTGGGCGCTATAATCAAAACAGCGTTGAAATATTAGCAGGCTTAGTTGAAGGTGAGAGTGTTGTAAGCTCAGCGCAATTCTTATTGGATTCTGAATCAAGTAAAACATCTGACTTTAAACGTATGGAACCTGAAAACATTGAAGAAGAAACTTCTGAATCATCATCCGTTTGGGTAAACGCTCAAGTAGAAAGCACGATGGCTGATCACAGAATGTTAACCCTTATTCATGATCCTATTCCTGAATGGAGCTGGCCAGAAATGACAATGGATTTTACGGCTATAGATGCGGTAGATTTTTCTCAGCTAACAGAAGGTCGACATGTTCGCGTTAAAATAAACAAAAAATCTGCGGGTGGTTATCAGATTATAGATATTGAAGTACCTGATACTAAAGTCCTTGATGAGCAAATGTCTAATGGCTTAACGCCTAAAGAGCAAATGCTTAATGACCCAATGTCTAATGACAAGCCTGTCATTGATCATTCACACCACTAATTTAGGAGTTTATATTTATGATTGCTTCTATAATTCGTTGGTCCGTTGGAAACCGATTTTTTGTGTTACTAGCAACCTGTTTATTGGTGGCTGCAGGGTTATATTCTGTTAATAAAACCCCGATTGATGCCTTGCCAGACTTGTCTGATGTGCAAGTAATAATAAAAACAAGTTATCCAGGTCAAGCACCTCAAGTGGTGGAAGAGCAAGTCACTTACCCTATGACTACCGCTATGTTGTCAGTACCTGGGGCTGTTACTGTGCGAGGTTACTCTTTTTTCGGTGATTCGTATGTTTATGTGATTTTTGATGAAGATACCGACTTATATTGGGCTCGTTCACGTGTACTTGAATATTTAAGTCAGGTTGTGCCTAATTTACCCAGTAATGCTAAATCTCAATTAGGTCCTGATGCCACTGGTGTTGGTTGGGTTTATTTATATGCGCTTATCGATAAAACAGGGCAACATGATTTAAGTGAGCTACGCAGTTTACAAGATTGGTTTTTAAAATATGAGTTACAAACCCTTTCAGGTGTATCAGAAGTCACAGCTTTAGGTGGAATGGTTAAACAATATCAAGTCAATGTTGATCCTGAAAAGCTCCGCGCTTTTGGTATTCCGCTTTCTCTTATTCAAAAAGCTATTCAACAAGGTAATCAAGAAATTGGTGCTTCAGTTATCGAGATGGCTGAAGCCGAATACATGGTGCGAGCGACAGGTTATTTAAAAAGTATTGATGATTTAGAAAATATTCCCTTAGGTGTTAACGAAAATGGTACACCTTTGCTGTTAAAAGATGTCGCCGATATTGGTACAGGTCCACAAATGCGCCGAGGTATTGCCGAACTTAATGGTGAAGGCGAAACTGTTGGCGGTATTGTTGTTATGCGTTTTGGTGAAAATGCTCAACAAGTGATTAATCGCGTAAAAGCAAAACTTGAAGAACTTAAAAAGGGCCTACCTGAGGGAGTTGAAATTGTGCCTGTTTACGATCGTTCAGCGTTGATTGAACGTGCGGTAAATAACTTAGGTTTTAAACTGCTAGAAGAGTTTGGTGTTGTCGCTTTAGTTTGTATTGTTTTTTTGTTTCATGTGCGTTCATCTTTGGTTGCTATTGTAAGTTTACCTGTGGGAATTTTAACAGCTTTTATCGTTATGCATTTTCAAGGGCTTAACGCTAACATTATGTCGCTTGGTGGTATTGCGATTGCGATTGGTGCCATGATCGATGGAGCGATCGTTATGATAGAAAACATGCATAAGCATATGGAAAAGCTAACATCTCAAGGAAAAAAATTAACCAATGAAAACCGTTGGCAAGTGGTTATTGATTCAGCCAGTGAGGTTGGACCGGCATTATTTTTCAGCTTGATGATCATTACTGTCAGTTTTATCCCAGTATTTACCTTAGAAGCACAAGAAGGGCGAATGTTTGCGCCATTAGCGTTTACTAAAACTTATGCCATGGCTGCATCTGCTGCTTTAGCTATTACCTTAGTTCCTGTTCTTATGGGCTACTTTATTCGCGGTAAAGTATTACCTGAGCATAAAAATCCAGTAAATAGATTTTTAACCTATCTTTATATGCCTGCTTTAAAAACGGTTTTACGTTTTCCTAAAATCACGTTATTAGCAGCCTTAGTTGTACTGGCTATTGGAATATATCCATTAAATAAAATTGGCAGTGAATTTATTCCACCGCTCGATGAAGGCGATTTAATGTATATGCCAACAACGTACCCTGGAATATCTATCGGGCAAGCTCGACAATTATTGCAACAAACTGATAAGTTAATAAAAACAGTGCCTGAAGTGAAAACGGTATTTGGTAAAATGGGACGGGCAGAAACAGCTACAGATCCTGCACCATTAACTATGATTGAAACCTTTATTCAGTTTAAACCGCAAGATCAATGGAGAGCTGGCGTTACACCTGAAAGTTTGAAAGCAGAATTAGACGCACTCGTTAAATTACCGGGTGTGACTAATGCGTGGGTTATGCCGATAAAAACTCGAATTGATATGTTAGCCACAGGCATCAAAACACCTGTTGGGATAAAAGTGGCAGGGGCAGATCTTTCTGTTATTCAAGATATAGGTAAGCAGCTAGAAGTTATCCTGCAAGATGTTCCTGGTACGGCATCTGTTTATTCAGAGCGTGTTGCTGGCGGACGTTATGTGAAAATTGACATTCAACGCGCGAAGGCTGCACGTTATGGGTTAAATATAGCTGAGATACAGCAAGTTATATCAACAGCTATTGGTGGTATTAATGTAACAAACACGGTTGAAGGGCTAGAGCGTTATCCCGTAAATTTACGTTATCCTCAAGATTACCGCGATTCACCTGAGCAAATATCTTTGTTGCCTATTGTTACACCTACAGGGCAGCGTATTTCATTAGGCGATGTAGCTAATGTATTTATTGAAGATGGACCGCCAGGGATCAAATCTGAAAATGCACGTTTAAACGGTTGGTCGTTTGTTGATATCGAAGGTGTAGATATAGGTACTTATGTTGAAGCTGCACAGAAAGTTGTTGCAGATAAACTAACACTTCCTGCAGGTTATTCAATTGCATGGGCAGGCCAGTATGAATATATGCAGCGCGCTAAAGCTAAGTTAGCTTACGTTGTGCCATTAACCTTATTCATCATTATTATCCTACTCTACTTAAACTTCAGAAATGTGGTTGAAGTCGCGATGATCATGGGTACTTTACCTTTAGCAATGGTAGGCAGTATTTGGTTAATGTACCTTGAGGGCTTTAACTTTTCGGTAGCTGTTGGCGTTGGTTTTATTGCCTTAGCAGGTGTCGCTGTTGAAATTGGTGTCATTATGTTGGTTTATCTTAATCAAGCTTATAAAGAAATGCTTAATGATCATCAAGAACGTAACATCGACACGACAAAAGCGGATGTGCTGCAAGCTGTTTTACATGGTGCAGGTTTACGTGTTCGCCCAGTAATGATGACAGCAGCAGCGATAATTGTTGGTTTACTACCTATTTTATATGGCACAGGAACAGGATCTGAAGTAATGAGTAGAATAGCAGCGCCTATGGTTGGTGGCATGTTAAGTGCGGTAATTTTGACACTATTAATTTTACCAACATTGTTTTACTTATGGCGTATTAGCCATTTAAAAGCACTTACGGCTCCAGATAATGAGGTATCATCCTAATAATACTAGGTTATTTATTATGCCAATGCACTAATTGCGGCAATATGTCACACCCAATAATGCGTTCTCATTGGTATCATCACATCAACTTTATTGATAGTGGTGATATCCATGAAAAAGACTCTATTATTTACAGCTATGCTGGTCGCGTTTAACTGTAATCAATCTTATGCTGAAGAACAGAATGATGATATAGAAAAAATGACGGTTACGGGCTCTCATATTAAAAGAGCTGATCTTGAAACGGCGAGTCCGCTTAGCGTTATTACCGCAGAACAAATTGCATTGAGCGGCATTGTTAACGTAGAAGATTTATTACAACGCATGTCTTTCTCCGCCGGGGTTGCTGGTAATGCGACTAATGCCTACTGGACTAGTGGTGGCTATGGTACGGCACAAGTTAACTTACGTGGCATGGGAATAAAGCGTACTCTAGTATTACTTAATGGCCGTCGTATGGTTAATGGGGGCACAGGTGCTAATAGCTCTGCTGACTTAAATACTATTCCTACCGGCATTATTAAACGTATTGAAATACTAAAAGATGGCGCTTCTGCTATTTATGGTGCCGACGCCGTTGCAGGCGTTGTTAATATTATCACTAAAGATGATATTGATGGTGTTACCTTTATGGCAAAAGCAGGCGCTAGTGATGAAGGTGATGGAGAACATCAAGAATTCAACTTAAATATTGGCTCTACTTTTGATCGTGGTAATTTTATTTTAAGCGCGAACTATGTCAATACGGAAGCGGTAAGGCAATCAGACCGTATTGATTGTGCTGAAGAAGAAATAGTTCATGATGATGGTACAAGCGAACTTTCTTGTTTTGGTAGCTCAACCACTGAAGGGGGCAGAGCATTACTAGCTGATGGTCAAAGTGTACAATTCAACCAAGATACGCAAGGTGATGGTAATGCTTATGAAGCCTACGATTCACAAAAACATGCTTTTACTTGGATACCTTATTTAAATGCGGTTAGCCCAAGTCAGCGCCTTAACCTAGCGGCAACGGTTAATTATCAATTAACGGAGCAGGTAAATTTATTCACCGAAGCAATGTACAGTAATCGTCAATCAGAGCAAATTGTTACGCCAAGAAGTCTCAGTAGTATTTATGTCTCTAAAGACTTTGATTATAACCCTACAGGACAAGATCTAGAGCTAACACACAGACGTAATACCGAATTTGGTGCTCCATTTTTCTTTCAAGAAACTAACACTATTCGCTTAGTCTTAGGATTAAATGGTGAGCTTACGGCAGCCTAGCTCAACTTCCCCCTTTTGATCTGTTTTAATGATCGCAACCAAATTACTAGGATGCAATCATGCCAAACCAAGATCAATTAACAACGGTCGTTACTGCTTTTGAGCACTGGCGTAGCAACAGAAGTGGTCGTCAAGTCACAACGCCCATCGCATTGCGTGAGCAAGCCGTAGCATTACTCAATCACTATTCTTCTAGCAAAATAACATCAGCATTAAGGATCAGTGGCGGCCAGCTCAAGCAATGGCGAAATACGCTTGAACCTGCTGAAAAAGCACCGCTATTTGTGCACCTTCCTATTTCACCACCGCCATTACTCACACAACCGCCCTTTACTGTTGAACTACGCTTTGCCCAAGGTAATGAAATGTCTTTATCTGGTGTTATTGATACTAACATCATCATTTCGCTCATTGGGGCAATGAAATCATGATCCATTTAACCGCTGACACCCACATATTAATCGCGATTGAACCCGCTGATTTTCGCCAGGGCATTGATGGTTTAGCCGCAACATGCCGTTATAAATTATCGGTCAACCCACGTTCGGGTACTGTGTTTGTCTTTATTAATCGCAATAAAACCATGGTGCGCGCATTATCGTATGATGGTACTGGCTTTTGGCTCATGACCAAGCGTTTATCTAAAGGAAAGTTTCAAAATTGGCCGTCATCAAACAAAAGTATTGAACAGATCATCGCGAAAAAACTGCGAAAACTATTGTGTGACAACGATCCATTATGGGAAAAAACGGATCCTCTTTACTGAGTAAAATCATTGAGATAAACACTTGATTTTTACTTTTATCGGATCATAATGCCTGCAAAATAAACCTGTACCAAACACTAAAACTCTGGACGTACCGTGAGCAAACCTTTTACCGACATTGATGGCAAAGCCCTTGAAGCGCTGATAGAGCGCGTGAACGAGGCCAAAGAAAACAATCTGGCCTTAAGCCCAGAGGATTATCAGTTATTACTTGATGCGTTATTGACCTTAGCCACCACGCAAACCCGCTTAGCGAATCATGATGTTACCGTGCATAAACTGCGAAAATTGTTAGGTATTGAAAAATCATCTGAAAAACTAGGCTCGGTGCTTAAGCAAACTAAAGCGTCATCGGGCAAGAAAAATAAAAAGCGTAGCAACGATAATGGTGAAGGTTTCACCCCGGTTAAACCCACGATTATCGTTCATGGACTAGTTGACGTAAATAAAGGCGATACCTGTGTTGAGTGCTTAACCGGTAAGGTTTATAAAACCGAGCCAGGTAGCTTGCTACGTATCACCGGACAAAGTCCTTTCAAACCTGAGCAGCATGTCATGGAGCGTCTTCGTTGTAATACCTGCGGTGCTTATTTTACCGCACCACTGCCGGACGATGTCTTAACCGATGGCTTAAGTACTCAAAAATATGGTTATTCAGCACGTTCTTTAATGGCGATTTATAAATACTTTGCTGGACTGCCTTTTTATCGTCAAAGCAGTATTCAAAAATTACTGGGAGTAAAAATCACCGCGTCAACGGTTTTTGACCAAGTAGAGCTTGTTTGTAATGCTATTTATCCCGTGTACCAATTGCTCTTCAATTTAGCGGCTGATGGTAAACACTACTATTTAGATGACACAACTAACCGTATTCTTGATGCGAAATCGGTGATAAAGAAAGCACGCAACAGTGAGAAAGTCATCACACGTACGGGCGTTTATACCTCAGGTGTTATCGCAACGCTGGCTGATAACCGTCATATTGTTTTATTTGAGACTAACATCGGGCACGCGGGAGAATTCATTGACAGTATTTTGCACAAGCGCAGTCAATCATGCACCAAACCACTCATCATGAGTGATGCGCTAGCGAGCAATCGGCCGACGGTACGTGAGGCGATAACGTCACTGTGTAATAGCCACGCAAGACGACAATTTGTAGATGTTATCAATCACTTTCCAATTGAGGTCGAGCATGTCCTCAAACGCTATGGTGAAATATGGGTCAATGATGACTATACGAAAGAAGAAAAGTTAACCCCGAGCGCAAGACTGGCCTATCATCAAACGCATTCAGCGCCCATCATGGAAGCCATAAAATTGTGGGGAGAAACGCATTTAGCCAATGAAACCGTTGAAGAAAACAGTGGCCTAGGCAAAGCTATTCGCTACTTTATCAAACATTATGTCGGACTGAGTTACTTTTGCAGCACTGAAGGAGTAAAAATCGACAATAATCGTATTGAAGCGATGCTCAAAATTGTGGTGAGAGACAGAAAAAACGCGATGTTCCACAAAACCTTACTGGGGGCAACGATTGGGGATGTCATTACCTCGGTCATCGCGACGGCAAGTGAGGCGGGTATTAATGTCTTTGACTACTTCACCACCTTACAACGAGAAAAAGAGCAGGTAAAAAAGACCCCTGAAGATTATTTACCCTGGAATTATCTCGCTAAAAATTCAATCACCTAAAAAAACCAAACACGATGATTTAGGCTTTACCGCCTAGGTCAAGCTGTACCTGAAAAAATCGTGATGTCACGCTACGCTGCCGTAAGCTCACATTAAATGGCGAGTTTAGTAATGACTGGCATTGGGACACAGCGTATAACTATAGCCGTAATACGGGTAATGACGGGTGGACATTTGATTTAGACAGCGCCAAAGCAGCAGATACCTTAAATGATGATGTATGTAGCTATGACGAGGGCGCAAGTATTCCGTGTGGTGATTGGTTTGGTGTAGATGAGTTGAGCCAAGAAGTGATTGACTATGTTAAATATCGAAGAGAAGGGAATGGCGGCAATGAAATGCGCTCTTTCACTTTTAACTTAGGCGGTGATTTAACAGAGCTACCTGCAGGTACTTTGGCTTTTGCAACAGGGGTTGAGCATAGATATGAAAGTGGCTGGCGTAATCCTGACTCAACAGTATTAAGTAATGGTGGCGAAGACACTATCGATGGTGATTTTAATGTAACAGAGGCTTTTGTGGAGTTCTCTATCCCGCTGTTTTCTGACTTACCGTTGATGAAATCGCTACATGCCGAGGTGGCTAGCCGCTATGCTGATTACAGTACGTTTGGCGACAAAACTACATACAAACTTGGTTTAACATGGCAAATTTTTGATAATTTAATGGTACGTGGTGTTAAATCTACCGCCTTTAGAATACCCATGTTAACAGAGCAATTTGGCGGCACTAATTCAGAAAACCTAAGAACCATTGACCCTTGTGAAGGCGCTACAGGTATTATTGTTACCAACTGTTTATCGGCTGGCGTTCCTGCTAATTTTGAGCAAGACGGTACTACTGTATTGACGGCAGTTGGAGGAAACCCTGATGTTAACCCTGAGTCTGCTGATACACTGACTTTAGGCATTGTATGGCAAGCCAGCTTTCTTGATGGTTTATCTGCAACCGTAGATTATTTTAATATTGAAATAGATGATGCTATTACTTCCGTAAATGGCTCAGGTGTACTGAAACTGTGTTATACCGACCCTGATGCTTATAGTGAATATTGTGATAGTTTTTCACGCCATAGCGTAACAAATCAAGTGACATCGTTAAGTCAAAGGCCAGTGAATGCTGCGCAAGAAAAAGTTAGTGGTATTGATTTTAATGTGCAACATAATGGTGAATTTAGTGGTTTTAATACTAAAATTGAACTTGAAGCAACACGTCTATTAGCTCACGAAAATACACCTTTACCAGGGCAAGCTATTAACGACCTTCTCGGTAAAATAACAGAAGATCAAGGTAGCTATACAAAGTGGCGTGGTAATTTAGGCTTTACCTTACAAGCTCAATCTTGGGCTACTCATTATGCCATCAGGTACATTGGTGGTGCTGATGATATTAATGGTGGTGGTCCCATTGGGAGCTCAGTACCTAGTATTACTTATCATGATGTCCAAGCAAGTTATCAGGTGAGTAATAATTTTAGTTTATCAGCAGGTATTGATAACCTCTTTGATAAGAGCGCGCCTTTTCTAACTTCTTGGAATGATGCTAATACCGATGTAATGACATATGATTTACTCGGTCGACGCGGTTATTTAAAACTAAACGTGAGTTTTTAACCTTGTTTTATAAAGAATATTAAAGGAAAAAATCACATGTCATGGTCTAGAATTAGCAGGAAATATCATAAGTGGTTAATGCTATTTGTTGGTTTCCAATTTGTTGTTTGGTCAATATCTGGTGCCTACATGGTGATTTTCGATCTTGATTATATTCATGGCGATAATTTGGTTGTTAATAACCAATCCTCGTTGAAAGAGTCTCAAATTAACTATCCTGTTGCCAAGCTTTATAGGCATTATCCTAATGCGAAAAATGTAGAGCTCACAAGCATACAAGGAAATGCTGTTTATCGTTTTAGTAACGATGATGGAAAGCATTTGCTCAGTGCTGATACTGGGATCTTACTTTCGCCCATTAATGAACGTTATGCCGTAGGTATCGCCAAATATTCATACATACAGTCTAATACAGTAATAAAAAAGGTGAGTTTGATTACAGAAAACCCTCCTTTTGAATTAAGCGCTAGGCATTTACCTGTATGGCGAGTTGATTTTAAGGGTTTTTCTAATCCAAGTCTTTATATTAATACTCAAACAGGGGAGGTAGTCACAAAAAGACATCTTTTTTGGCGGATATTTGATTGGATGTTTAGTTTTCATGTGATGGATTATGTGGAAGAAGATGCCAGTAATAAGCTGTTATTTGTTTTTATTGTCTTATCGTTGGTGGCTAGTTTTTTTGGTTTAATACTCACTTATTTTTACGTATTCAAACGAAGTAGCAATAAAAATAAAAGCATAACGGAGGACGCATGAAATTAGTTAAATGGCTACACAAGTGGCTTTCTGTTCTTATTGCTATACAGTTATTCATTTGGCTTGGTAGTGGTTTGTTTTTTAATTTGATGGACTCTAACAAAGCGAGAGGAAATGAGAATCGACTTAGCAATTTAGCGGTAATGAAGATAGATCATGAGCGCTTGTTAGAGCCAAGTTATATTCTTAGCCAATTCAAGATAGAAAAGCCTCAGAAGCCGGTAAATTCAATAAAATTGATTCACTTAATCGATCAACCTTATTATTTACTGAATCATCATTTGGGTTTGTATCAACATTTTTATAATGAACATTCGTTAGTTGGTGCTTATACCGGAGAAATGAAAATTATTGATAGAACGATGGCGAAAAAATTAGCTAAGGCCACTTATAGTGGTACGGGAAATATAGGTGTAGCTGAAAGGATATCACCGCCTATTGATGATTTTCCAAAAGAACAAAACGCTTTGTGGCGAGTTAACTTTGATGATGCGTTATACACCAGTGTTTATATCGATGCTAGTTCAGGGAGAGTCATTGGGCATAGTAACGATGATAAACGCTTTGCTGACTTTTTCTTTATGTTGCACTTTATGGATTATGGAACATCAGGTGGTTTTAATAATTGGCAAATAATACTATTTTCAATATTAACGTTAATTTTTTGTATAACAGGTTTTGTTTGGACGTTAGATTTACTAATTAAAGGACGTTATAAAATAAAGTAGTGGCAGGGTAAAGCGAGGAAGAAGGCAGACTAGCCGTAATACAGGTTAATAATTGCTAATATATTGAAGCTGTAAATTGCATTGAAGCGGAAAAAATAAGCGAGTAGAAACAAAAAAGCGAAGATTAACAGATGTTAATACTTCGCTTTTTACAGAATTAGATTCTCAAATGAGAAGGTCTATTTAGCTATAAATTATACAGCTAGAACGTTTTCTGCTTCAGGGCCTTTTTGACCTTGTTTAACAGTGAACGTTACCGCTTGACCGTCAGCTAGAGTACGGAAACCGTCTCCAGAGATAGCACTGAAGTGAACAAACACGTCAGGACCATTTTCTTGTTCTATAAAACCGAAACCTTTAGTTTCGTTGAAAAATTTAACTTTACCAGTAACTGAATCAGACATACTTACATTTTCCCGTAGTCATAAATAATATTAATGTGGTGATTTTTTGATGAGTAAATTCTCAAAAAAAATATCACCGTTTTTACCCGAGTAAATGCCCTCTACCATAAGTAGTACAGGCAGAGGAAGGAAACAAACTATATTCGTAACAAAAAGTATTTGGAACAAACAACCAGTTTGCATTGCCTAAAATCCATTTGTTAAGAATGCACAAGTACCTAAATACTTGGTAAATCTAAAACAAAAGTTAGTATCAACCTTCATCCGCAACACAAAAACTCAACGCAATTGCAGCATAGCACAGTTGTTTTTAATTTGCTTTATAAAAAACTCAAATAGTTCAATTTTTTATGGAAATAAAAGATAATACAGCGGGGGGGATATGTAGGTGGTTGTTTATTATTAAATTATTTTATAAAAATTAAAAAATATATTTTTAATTTCCGTCAACACTACGGCGGTTTTCGTAGTGTTGGCGGAATATTACTCTTGTACTAAACTATAACGCTGCTATTTGATCTTTTTGCTCTTGAATTTTTGCAAGCGTAGATTCAGCTTCAGCTAATTTAGCTTCTTCTTTGGCAATAACTGCAGGTGGAGCTTTACTAACAAAATTTTCATTGCTTAGCTTGCCACGAACTCGAGCTGCTTCTTTATCAAGTTTATCAATAGCTTTATCTAAACGCGCTATTTCAGCTTCTTTATCAATTAAACCTGCCATTGGTATAAGAACAGATAAATCACCAACCACAGCTGATGCACAAGCTGGACCTTGTTCACTTTCTGCTAATACAGTAATGCTTTCAAGTTTTGCTAGCGAACTTAAAAATTGTTCATTTTCATTTAAGCGACGTTGATCGTTATCGTTTACGTTTTTAAGTAATACTGGTAGTTCTTTACTAGGTGAAATATCCATTTCGCCACGAATGTTACGAATGGCAATAATAAATTGTTTAACCCACTCTAAATCATCAATTGATTGTTGATCACATTTGCTAGCGTCAAATTCAGGAAATGCCTGAATCATAATTGAATCACCTTTTTTAGCAAAAACACTTAATGGTTGAACGCGTTGCCAAATAGTTTCGGTGATAAACGGCATAATAGGGTGCATTAAACGTAGCAATGCCTCTAAAACGTTGACTAACGTATGACGCGTACCACGCTGTTGTGCTTCGTTACCCTTGAATAAAATAGGTTTAGTTAATTCTAAATACCAATCACAGAATTGATTCCAAGTGAATTCATATAAAGCCTGTGAAGCAAGGTCAAAACGGTAAGTATCAAAAGCTTCATGAACCGTTTTTACTGTTTGTTCAAACTGACCTATGATCCAACGGTCAGCAAGAGACAATTCCATTTCGCCGCCACTTGCTCCGCAATCAAATTCTTCAGTGTTCATCATTACATAACGGCTAGCATTCCATAACTTATTGGTAAAGTTACGGTAACCTTCTAAACGTTTCATATCCCAGCTAATATCACGACCTGTAGTCGCAACCGATGTTAAGGTAAAGCGTAAAGCATCAGTCCCGTGTGCTTCAATACCATTTGGGTATTCTTTTCTGGTTAGTTTTTCAATTTTAGCGGCCAATTTAGGCTGCATCATATTGCCAGTACGTTTTTGTAATAAATTTTCAAGTGAAATACCGTCAATCATATCTAAAGGATCAACTACGTTACCTTTTGATTTACTCATTTTATCGCCATTTTCATCGCGAATAAGACCAGTCATGTATACTTTCTTGAAAGGTATTTGTGCTTTGCCATTTTCATCTTTGTTGAAGTGCATAGTCATCATGATCATGCGAGCAACCCAGAAGAAAATAATATCGAAACCTGTTACTAGAACATCAGTTGGGTGAAAAGTTTTTAAATCTTCAGTGTCTTTTGGCCATCCTAACGTTGAGAATGTCCAAAGTGCAGATGAGAACCAAGTATCAAGTACATCATCATCTTGGCTTAATTTGATATCATCACTAATGTTGTTATTAGCGCGCACTTCAGCTTCAGTACGACCAACATAAACTTTGCCGCTTTCGTCATACCAAGCTGGAATTCTGTGTCCCCACCAAAGTTGACGTGAAATACACCAGTCTTGAATGTTGTTCATCCAAGCAAAGTACATATTTTCGTATTGCTTAGGTACAAATTCAATTTGACCATCTTTTACTGCATCAACAGCAGGGCCGGCTAGTTTTTCAACACGTACATACCATTGGTCAGTTAAAAGAGGTTCAATGATAACGCCAGATCTATCACCGTATGGTGCTACTAAATCATGGTCTTTTACTTCAACTAATAAGCCAAGTTCGTCAAATTTAGCAACGATCGCTTTACGGGCAACAAATCTGTCCATACCTGCGAATTCGCTAGGTAATGTACCGTCGTATGCGTTACATACTTCACCTTTAGTGTCATAAACTTCAGCGGTAGCTAATACTGCTGCGTCTTTATCAAAAATATTGATTTGTGGCAGTGCATGACGTTTACCTACTTCATTATCGTTAAAGTCATGGGCAGGGGTGATTTTTACACAACCCGTGCCTTTGTCCATATCAGCATGATCATCGCCAACAATAGGTATTAAACGATTAACTAATGGTAATAGTACTTGTTTGCCAATTAAATCTTTATAACGAGGATCTTCAGGATTAACCGCAACACCAGTATCACCTAACATGGTTTCTGGACGCGTAGTTGCTACCACTAAATAATCAAGACCTTCAGCCGTTTTTTGACCATCAGCAAGTGGATAACGCAAATGCCACATGTGACCTTTTTTGTCTTTATTTTCTACTTCTAAATCTGAAATAGCGGTATGAAATTTTGGATCCCAGTTTACTAAGCGTTTACCGCGATAAATAAGGTCGTCTTCAAATAAGCGTACAAACACTTCTTGTACTGCTTCAGACATACCGTCGTCCATGGTAAAGCGTTCACGTGTCCAATCGATAGAGTTACCTAAACGGCGCATTTGTTTACCAATAGTGCCGCCAGATTCTTCTTTCCATTCCCAAATCTTATCGATAAAACCTTCACGACCATAATCGTGACGGGTTTTATCTTCTTCAGCAGCAATCTTACGCTCAACAACCATTTGAGTGGCAATACCGGCATGATCACAACCCGTTTGCCATAAGGTGTTTTTACCTTGCATACGTTGGTATCGAATTAAGGTATCCATGATGGTTTGTTGAAAAGCATGTCCCATATGTAAAGAGCCGGTGACATTAGGCGGTGGAATTGCAATGCTATAGCTATCGCCTTCACCTGTTGGGCTAAAGTAACCTTGCTCTTCCCAGCTGGTATATAAAGATTGTTCAATGTCGGTTGGGTTGAATGTTTTTTCCATCATTGTTCCGGTATAAAAAGTTGTTAATGGTAAGTTGAATTAAGACTTTGCAGAATTTAAGGTGCAACCTATATTATTGTGGCTGTGCCACGGCTTGATTGTTTACTTGAAAGCCCAATTGTCGACACGTTTTAAAACGCTCACGGGCTTTTTGTTTTAATGTTTCATCGCTAGGTACAAAATCAACAATAAATTGAAATTGATTAGCAAACGTTGGCATAGTTTCGGTTAAGTTGATTAAAACAGGGCGGCGTCCACGTAGCGGTTTATCGCTAATTTCCACCATAGCACCTTGTTTTGGTCCTTCTCCAACCAAGTTATGAGGCACAAAACTATCAGTGTCAAATGCCCATAACAATTCGTCAATTTTTTCTGCTTGTTCTTTATCTTGTGTATAAATAAATACGCGCTGATTTTGACGATAAAAATGGCTTGCTTGCAAACAGGCATGATAAAACGCTGAACTTTTATCTGTTGTTTCAGCATTGTTATCATTATTTTCTGCCTTCTCGTCATTGAGAAGGTAAAACATAACCTGTGTTTGCATGGTATTTGCCTAATTTAAGCGACGTTACTCGCCAAGCTCTTGACCTGCACGGTTAAGCATAAACTGCGTTAACATGCTAACAGGACGACCTGTAGAGCCCTTATCTTTACCACCACTGCGCCATGCAGTACCGGCAATATCTAAATGAGCCCAGTTATATTTTTTAGTAAAGCGCGCTAAGAAACAAGCGGCAGTAATTGTACCTGCTTCTTTACCACCAATATTCGCCATATCAGCAAATGGGCTTTCAAGTTGTTCTTGGTAATCATCCCATAAAGGTAAGCGCCATGCTCTATCGCCACTTTGCTCTGATGCATTTAATAGCTCATGAGCAAGTGGGTTATGAGAACTTAGTAAACCTGTAGCATGTTTACCTAAGGCAACAACACAAGCACCTGTTAATGTCGCAACATCAATTACTGCTTCAGGATCAAATCGTTCAACATAGGTTAATGCATCACATAATACTAAACGGCCTTCGGCATCAGTGTTTAACACTTCAACTGTTTGTCCTGACATTGTCGTAAGGATATCACCAGGGCGATAAGCATTACTGCTTGGCATGTTTTCACAGCCAGCTAAAATGCCGATAACATTAATTGGTAAATTTAATTCAGCTAGTGCATGCATAGCGCCTAATACACCGGCAGCACCGCCCATGTCATATTTCATTTCGTCCATGCCAGCGCCAGGTTTTAATGAGATACCACCACTGTCAAAAGTAAGACCTTTACCAACTAATACTAGTGGTTTAGAGTCATCATCAATACCTTTGTAAGTCATAATGCTCATTAAAGACTCATTTACTGAACCTCGGCCTACAGCTAAGTATGAACCCATACCAAGCTCTTCCATTTCTTGTTCACCAATAATAGTTGTTGATACTCTATCGTAATCATTGGCTAAAATTTTGGCTTGCTCTGCTAAATATGCAGGGTTACAAATATTTGGTGGCATATTCGCAACATTTTTACAGGTTGTAATACCTTCAGCAATGGCTAATGCATGGCTGATAGCGCGCTCACCAATTGGTAGTTCGCGACGAGTAGGTACGTTAAAAACTACTTTACGTAACGGTCGACGAGGCTCTTCTTTATGAGTTTTTAAACTATTGAAACTGTATAAACCATCTTGGGTTGCTTCTACCGCTTGACGTATTTTCCAATAAGTATCACGGCCTTTAACATGAAGTTCAGATAAGAAACATACCGCTTCCATTGAACCAGTTTCATTTAATGTATTAATAGTTTTTTTGATTATTTGGCGATATTGACGTTCATCTAATTCACGTTCTTTACCACAACCAACTAATAAAACACGTTCACTAAGAATATTAGGTACATGATGTAACAATAACATCTGTCCAGACTTGCCTTCTAAATCACCTTTACGCAAAAGATTGCTTATATAGCCTTCGCTTATTTCATCAAGTTGTTCTGCTGTTGAACTAAGACGACGAGGTTCAAATACACCAACAACAATACAGGCACTACGTTGCTTTTCTGGGCTACCGCTTTTTATACCGAACTCCATGAAGTTCTCCTTTTACGTTTAATGAGGGTATCTCTTGCTAAAACTAGTAAAAAATTGCACTCTTAACTATTCAAGTGATAGCGCTAAGGGCTATAATTATAGCTACATATATCAATTAATCTTATATGTCGACTATATAGTTTAGTTATGAAAACGGCAAGTTTACTAGAAAAACTTGTCGATTGTCAGAAAAAACACAGTTTTAATGGGATCTTTTTGTGATCATTTTTCGTTATTTATTAAAAGAAGTGGCAAAAACGCAGCTAGCAGTATTTTTTGTGTTGATGACCATTTTTATCAGTCAAAAATTTGTTCGAGTCCTGGGTGACGCCTCAGAAGGTAGCATTCCAGGACAAATGGTGATGATATTCATTGCACTTAAAATTCCAGACTTGGCGGGCATGATGCTGCCTTTAAGTTTATTTTTAGGTATTTTATTGGCGTATGGCCGTATTTATGCGGATAACGAAATGACGGTGCTGCATTCTTGCGGGGTAAGTGAGTGGTATGTTGTACGAGTGACGTTAGTACTTGCTTTTATTACAGCCATTTTTACCGGTATTTTTACGTTGTATTTAGCGCCGATGGCATCAGAGTATCAATATCAAGTAACCGACGAGCTAGCAGCTGATTCAGGCTTGAGTTCTTTAATTGCCGGGCGTTTTCAAAAAACAGGCAATGAAAAAGCGGTTGTTTTTATCCATGGTAAGAATCGAAATGACAACAGTTTTGATAAAGTGTTTGTAGCTCAATTGCCTAACTTAAATCATCCAGAAGAGAGTATTATTAACTCTAGTTTGGTTTATGCAAAAAAAGGGCAAGTATTTGAGGAAGATTCAGGGTCTCAACGCTTAGTGTTAACCGAAGGTATGCGTTATCACAAAGATGCAACTAATGGAGTCTTTCAAGCGGTTACGTTTGATAAATACTATATACAAATTCAAGATCAAGAAGTAGAGCAAAAACATCGTAAACTAAGTGCTTTACCTACACAGCAATTATTTAATTCAACCGATGTTAAGACCGCAGCTGAGTATAGCGCGACCATACAATGGCGTATTGCTTTCCCGCTTGCTTGTATTATTCTAACCTTTATTGCTGTACCACTGAGCGTTGTTAATCCTCGGCAAGGTAAATTTGCCAAAATGTTGCCAGCATTGATGCTCTTTTTAGGGTACTTTTTATTACTAACGGCAATGAAATCAGGGGTGGAACGACAAGCGTTACCTTCAGCTGTTGGTCTTTGGCCCATTCATATTAGCGCTTTATTTTTAGGTATTATTCTTTTAATGAAAGAGCGCAGTAGCGGTAGAAAAATTAAAGCAAAACTCCCTAGTTTTAAGCGTAATACTAATAAAGTTCGAGGCCAAATCTAATGAAAATATTAGATGTTTATATTGGGCGTATTGTCGCATCTACTACTTTTTTAACATTGGCCGTTTTTGTTAGTGTTAGCGGTATTATTAAATTTGTTGAACAAATGCGTGCTGTTGGCCGAGGTAATTATGATTTATCTCACGCTGCACTGTATGTGCTTTATTCTGTACCTCGTGATATAGAAGTTTTCTTTCCTATGTCAGCGTTAATTGGCGGTTTAATTGGCATTGGCATGTTAGCGAGTAATAGTGAATTAGTGGTCATGCAAGCCGCTGGTTTGTCACGCTTAGATATTATTAAATCGGTAATGAAAACGGCTATTTTACTTATTTTTGTTTCGATGGCTGTAGGAGAGTGGTTAGCACCGGAAGGTGAAGCAACAGCGAGAGAAATTCGAGCTCAGGCAATATCAGGCGGCAGTTTAATATCTGCCAAAAATGGTGTGTGGGCCAAAGATGGTGATTACTTTGTTAATATTGGCGAAGTTTTAGAACAAGGTCAGTTAAAGAAAGTACAAATATATCGTTTTAATGACGATCTTAAATTAGATAGCTGGTTAAGTGCAGAATCTGCTGTGTATAAGAACGAAGCGTGGCTGTTATCAAACGTAGTAAATACTCAGTTAAGTGAACAAAAAATTACCAGTAGCACAACAGATAAAGAAGTCTGGGAGTCTTCATTAACACCTAAGAAATTAGGTGTAGTAACGGTAACGCCTGAATCATTGTCGATACGTGGCTTAGTGGATTATTTAGATTACTTAGAAGCGAATGAACAAGATCCTAGCCGATATCAATTAGCTTTTTGGCGAAAATTGGTTCAACCTGCAACGGTTGCTGTAATGTTATTAGTTGCCTTGTCATTTATTTTCGGACCACTACGCTCTGTTTCCATGGGCGCACGTATTATGATGGGCGTAATTACCGGTATTATCTTCTTTGTTTCTAATGAAGTATTAGGCTCATTAAGCTTGGTATACCAATTCCCACCATTAATAGGCGCTATTTCGCCAAGTATAATATTCGTTGTATTAGCTTGGTATTTTATGAATAAAAAGCCAACATAATTAAAGTTATGTATTACAAGTACCTTGTTGAGCAGAATCTAAAAATATCGAACTAAGATTGATTCTGCTTTATCGTTATAACAACTTGTGAGCCTCTATAGTCTACCTTTGTTTGCTTCTAATGATAAAACTACAACTTCTGTGTTAGTGATTCTATCTTGTAAACTTAGCTTGTTTTTACGATCAAATATTACGGTTAAATTTCCTAAGCCAAGCAGAGTAGGGAGTAAACGTTTTATTCCAGTCATTTTAGTAATACGTGTACCGTCTTGATTTTGTACACGTAAACGCCATGCTTTCATACCTAAGGTTTGTCCTGTTCTTGACCAAAAGAACACGAAGAAAAAGCTTACCCAGGCAATATTCCAACCATAAATAAATACGCTAAAAAGCAAAGAAGAGCGTTGCAAGTCTATTGGGTGGTCAAAGCCTTGCATATTTATAAGGCCGTATCTAATACATAAGTTGAAAATAAAAAAGGATATTGCACCGGCAAGCATATATACGGCAATAGCAATAAGTACGTCATAAATCCAAGAGCCAAAACGGCGACGGAATCCAGCGCGAGGAAATTCATTTAAATCAGTTGAAGTCATACAAAGTGCTCAAATACGAGTGATAGATAAACAAAGGCCGTAGTCTATCAAAGACACAGCAATAGTTTAAGTAAGTAGTGTTCCATCGAAGAAATTAAGCTAGGGGAGTGTTTAAATAAAACATTCCCCTAGCCAAGCTTATGATTCGGCTTTAACTTTATAAAATGTAGAATAAAGTACAGGTACAACCGCAAGTGTTAATATGGTGCCGATGCCTAAACCAAAGGCAATAACATTAGCCATACCATAGAATAATGGATCTTTACTGATAATTAATGGCAGTAGACCCATAACAGTAGTAATTGTTGTCATTGCAATAGGGCGTAATCGAGTTAAGCAGGCATCAACCAAAGCTTGGTATTGTGTTTTACCACTTTGAACTTCGATGTTAATGCGATCAATTAGTACAATCGCATTATTAATAATAATCCCTGCCAAGCTATATAAACCTAAGGTAACCATAAAACCAAAAGGCGCTTGCATCACTAATAAACCAATAACAGCACCAATAAAAGACAAAGGCATAGTTAACGTTATTATCGCTGCTTTTCTAAAGGAGTTAAATTGAGCAACAAGTAGTATTAATATAAAACCAATCACCATAGGCATACTAGCACTTAATGCTTTTTGGGCGGCTTTAGACTCTTTAATTGCACCGCCATAGAATATCTCGTGATTAACGGGTAAGTCAGCTGCTAATGCCTGAATTTTATCGTCAATCACCTTTTGTAGATCTTCAGCAGCCATATCGGTATTACGTGCTTCAATGCTAATAGTCCTGAACATATCTTCATGGTGTATCACTGAAAATTGATTCACAGGTACAAATGTTGCCACTTGAAATAGTGGGATTGCTTTTCCTGTTTTTTCAGAGTAAACATTAAGTGTACGTAACTTGTCTAAGTTATTACGTTCACTTTCTTGCGCGCGTAAAATGATAGGGATAATCTCATCACCTTCTCTATATTCTGTTATTTGCGCACCAGAAAAATACGTTTGTAAGGCATCGGCAATTTCAGATGATGTTAAACTTGCTCTTTTTGCTCTGTGTTGATCTATTTTTACATCTATTTTAACAATCAAGTTTTCCCAATCATTACGTATATTAATGGTGTTAGGAACTTGATGGAGTAGCTCCATAATTTGCTGGGCTTTTTGATAAATAACGTCTTTATCAGGACCTTTAACTTGAATTTTTATAGTTTTTGCATCAGACGGTCCTAAAAACATTTTTTTGACACGAGCTGAAATGTTAGGAAATTCGGCTTCAAGCTGTGTGCCTAATTCTGATACTCTTTTGGCAACGTTTGTACCTTCAACCACATTAAGTACAATAAAACCTTTGTTATGAGCTGGATCTTCTGGGTTAAGTGATAAAACAAACCGAGGACCATTGAAGCCTACATAGCCTGAATAGTTTTCAATAAAATCAAATTTCTCTTTATTATCTAACCAGGTGAATATTGATTTCATTTGACGGTTAGTTTCACGTGAAGAAGTACCGTTAGGTAAATCAATGTACATTAATATTTGTGTACGGTCAGATTCAGGAAAGAATTGTTTGGCAACAAACTTCATTGATCCAACAGAGCCAACAAATAAAATTAATATGATACTAATAAAGAGTAATCTATTTCTTAATACCCAGTGTAAAAAGCGCTCATAGGTAGAAGATAGTTTACCTTTTGCAGTGCTCTTGTCTTCCTCGGCTGTAGAGGGTTTTATAAAGTAGTAACAAAGAATAGGCGTTACACACAAAGCCAAGATCCAACTGGTCATTAGCGTGATTAAAATTACCAGTGAGATTGAACGGGTAAATTCACCAGCCACATGTTCAGCTAACATCAGTGGCAAGAAAAATAAAATCGTTGTGATAGAAGAGCTTAATAACGGAATTGCAAGTTCCTTACAACCTTGTAACATGGCATCGAAACGACTAATACCATCTTCAATTCTACGTTTAAAATCTTCAGCAATAACAATACCGTTATCAACTAATAAACCTAATGATATAATTAAAGTAGCTAAACTCATACGTTCTAGTTTCATATCAAAAAATAGCATTATGGATAAGGTTGTTAACATAACAAACGGAACAATTGCTCCGACAATTAAGCCGGTTCTTAATCCTAAAAATAACACTACGACTACTAATACAATGGCGAGTGTTTGTAGAACATTAATAGAGACACCTTGAACAGTTTTGTCTACTTGATCAGCTTGGTAGGTGGCAATATCTAGTTGGTAGCCAATAGGCAAACTTGTAATTATTTTATCAATGTTAGTTTTTATACGTGGTGCATATTCTAAGATGTTGTATTGAGGCAGCATAGAAATAGCAAAGTAAATAGCGGGTTTACCATTGTAATAAGCCAGTTTGTCCGGTGGATCGATATAGTCTCGTTTAATACTCACTATATCTTTTAATGCGATAAAGTCTTCAGTATTAGGTATGTTTATATAAGTATTAGCAATATCAGGAACGCTACCAAAATTTCCTGATGGCTCTATAATGAAACTCTTTTTACCTGTATCGACTTCACCACCAGAGCGGATAATATTTTGTTTTTGTAATTCATTGATGAGCGATTGAGGAGAAATACCGAGTTGAGATAGCCTTGCATTTGATGCTTCCAGAAAAATACGCTCTTCTAAATGGCCTAATATTTCAATTTTCTTTGTACCTTCAACGCTATATAAGGTATCTCGTATATGTTGTGCAATATCATACATCGCACTCATATCAAAACCATCAGCAGTTAAAGCCAGTGTTACCACTGATACATCACCAAATTCTGTATTTACATAAGGGGTGCTAGTGCCTGAGGGCATCTTGGTATGAGCAGTTGCTGCTTTATTACGAACATCCTGCCAAATATCATCAAGATTAAAATAGCGGTCATGAATTTTGACATGTATTGTTGAGTTTCCTGTGGTTGAAAGCGATCTTATTTCTTTCACCTCAGGTACTTTTCTAATTTCTTCTTCGAGTTTCTTTGTTATTAATTGCTCGACACGCTCAGGTGCCATACCAGGAAAAGAAGTTGAAATAACGGATTCTCTTATTGTTATTGTCGGGTCTTCTTGTGCCGGTAGAGTAAAGTAGGCAAATACACCATTGATTAATAATAATGTAAGAATGAAAAATACAGTTTTACGATACTTAAAAGCTATATGAGTGATATTCATTATGTTGGTTCTTAATTAAAGCGCTGTGTAGTGTTATCTAGAAGTGTTACCTTTTGGCCGTCTCGTAAGAATGCGACACCAGCAATAGCTATGATTTCACCACTTTTTAAACCTGAAGAAATAAAGGCGGTGTTGTTACGTATATTTTCAGTTTTAACTTCGCTTTGTTTAACCGATTGTGTCGCTGGATCGTAGATAAATACATAACTTTTTTGATTCAAACCTGCTCGTATTGCACTAAATGGCACGCTGATAGCAACTCCTTGGTAACCTTTATCTCCTTCATCCTCAAAAGTAAAATCTACTTCAGCAGTCATTCCCGCTCTTAATGATGGGCTTTCATCTTGTAATACCACGGTTATAGGAAAAGCATTCGCAGCTTCTGCTCTAGTTCCTATCTCTGTAACCCGACCTAACATTTTAGTTTGAGGTAATACTGGAAATCGCACTGGTATCATACTGTTGTGCTGTAATTCTCGTATCAGAGTCTCAGGTACCATTACATGTACTTCTAAACCATGCTTTCCTTCAATTTCAAAAGCGGGTTGCCCTGAGCCAATCTGTTGTGATGGTTCAATCAAGCGTTTAGTAATTATGCCGTTATAGGGAGAAAGTAATGTTCCATCTTGTAGGTTTTTTTGAGCTATATCTAGTTGTGCTTGAGCAACACCTACCGCGCTTTCGCTCGATTCATAATTAGCTTTTGCGTTATCAAATCCAGATTGAGATACCAAACCGTTTTTAATTAACTGGCTGTAGCGAGTAAAACTGTTTTTAGCTTCAACTTGATCAGAGTTTGCTTTATCCAGTTGTGCTTTAGCCGATTTTACAGAGAGTGTAAGGCTGCGGTGATTTAGTTGTGCCAACACCTGACCTTTTCTAACGGTATCGCCAAGCTTTACTTCAACGCTTTCCACCTTTCCCATTACTTCAAAGCTTAAGCTTGTTGACTCAACGGGAGCGACAATGCCAGACAAAGTACGTAACTGTTGCAAAGTCGATTCGCTAACCTTTTCCCAAGCAATTGGTCTAATAGCTTTTTCAGTTATGATTTTTTCCTCACTACAACTAAATAATAATGTAGTTAAAAGGAGCGTTAATAATAGTCTCATAATGATTCCAATAATGAAATTTACTCATTTTTTATAAGGTAATAAATGTTAAAAGTAAATTGATACTGTTAAATTGTCTATATCTTGGTACTATGCAGTACCAATGTCAAACGATAGTTAAACAAGAGTTAAACAAGAGTTAAATAAGATTTAAATATGGCCTATAACGAAGAATTAATTTTAAATGGCTTAAGCTCACGTGGAGAGTTAATACTTGAAGCCGCAAAAAATTTATTTCTTAAACATGGTTATGCTCAAACATCCCTTGAAATGATTATTGCCGAGGCAGGGGGATCGCGTCGATCCATATATAATGAGTTTGGTAATAAACAGGGTCTGCTGACATCGGTAATACAGCAGCAAGTTCTTATTCATACTGCCAGTGTTGCATCTATTAAATTGATTCAATTAGCACCTAGAGATGCACTTAGGGAAATGTGCTTTCGCTTTGTTAAAGGAATTGTTTCAGATACTATTGTTTCACTTTATCGTTTAGTGCTTCAAGTCGTTCCTAAATTACCTGAAATAGGAGTACTGGTTTATGAAAAAGGTCCGCTTAAAGGAATGAAGCCACTAACTAATTATTTAGTACAGTTGGATAGAGAAAATGTCATATCAATAGATGACCCGTTATTCGCTACACAAATCCTTATGGAAATGGTGAAGGGCCGATTACATTTTAAAGCTTTGTTATTGCCTAATAAGGAGATAACCGACGAAAACATTCAACAACAAGTTGATAAAGCCGTTGATCTATTCCTTAAAGCCTATCATCCTGATTCATAATCGAATAAATAAACAGCAAATAGCCACTGAGTTAAGAAAAACTATTGCACACACAAGGATATCTCGTATAATGCCTCCTCTTCAAGTTATCGAAGAATATGTAGTAATAGAGTAGTTCGTTAGTTAGACACTAGTTTATAAAGAAATCAGTTTTTAAAATAAAAATGACTTCTTTGCAAATTGCAAAACGGGCGTAAAGCCTTTGCCAGCGTGATGAAATTGGTATACATGGGGGATTCAAAATTTAACGTGTCTACATATAAGTATATGAATTTGTTGTTTAAATTGACGTACTCCTGTTTGCAAAGTTTTGCAAAGTTTTGCAAAGAATAGATGTTAATTTAGTAAGTAAGTTAAGCGAAAATAGTTTACAAAGAAGTACGTTTTTAAAGTGAAAAAAATACTTCTTTGCAAATTGCAAAACGGGCGTAAAGCCTTTGCCAGCGTGATGAAATTGGTATACATGGGGGATTCAAAATCCCCTGTCGCAAGACGTGTCGGTTCGAGTCCGACCGCTGGTACCACTATTATAAAGCCCTGATTCGAAAGAGTCGGGGCTTTTTTATGTCTAAAATAATGTTTAAGAGGTTTCTACATGGCAGCGACAGCGCATGCACTGCATATATTAGTTAAGCACAAAGAAATTGCAGAAGATATTATTAAGCAGTTAGGTAAAGGTGCTAAGTTTCAAACGTTAGCTAAAAAACATTCATCATGTCCATCAGGTAAAAAAGGTGGGGATCTAGGTGAGTTCAGACGAGGGCAGATGGTACCGCAGTTTGATAAGATAGCTTTTAGTGGTGCAATATTAGAGCCTCACCTAGTTAAAACTAAATTTGGCTGGCATGTAATTAAAGTGCTTTACCGTACATAACTTACAACGAGTTTTTTTGCTGCATGTTCTTTCAAGAACGATGTCGCAATATATGTCGGTTGAACTCCCCCTTGCATTACCATTTATAGAAGATCCTGATTTGAAAGATTCAGGGCATTTTTGTATCTGAAATTTGTGATGATACTAATTACTTGATAAGTTATGGATGAGAATCAACTGAGTATGTCCAAGGAAGCGGCTTGAAAAGAAGACACATAGGAATATTAACCATTCTGGCGTTTGTTGCTAGCTTCCTAATTGCAAGCTACTTTGACGACAATGATATTCATCTAGATTCACAATTTAACAAAACCATCCTGTGGATTGAGTCATTATTTGGCGAAAAGGCTATATTAAATGATCAAACAAATAATATTCCCCAAACTATTCCCAACACTGAAACGAGAAAACAATACCAACATGTAGACGTTGGAAGTGCTGGTGTTTGCAAAGATACTTCAATCGGTGAGGTGAAATATAAAGAATTTGGAGGTGTGTATACGTGGGTTGATGAAAGGGGCATTACAAACTTCAGCAGCACACCACCAGAAAATTTGGATTTCCAATTATTGAATTATGCTGGTGATAAGGTGTTTGATTATTTCAACCTAGACTTAAATACTGAAAGGCTACCTTATGATTTTAACCAGAAATTATCATTGAAGTTGAACAAGCTATTTGAATTATACGGGCAACTTCTCGATCGGTCATCACTAAGAAAAGTAGATATTAACCTTCATGTATACTCATCTAAATTGGCTTTTGACCAAATAAAGAAAAAACATAATATGCCTGTTGGAGATAATACCGCTGGTTTTTATAGCCATGCTAGTAATCAAGCTCACCTTTTACTTACTAAACACGATGCAACCATGCGAACGGCAACTCATGAAGCGGCTCATGCCATTAACCGAGGAATCATTGGCTACAGTCCTAAATGGTTAAATGAAGGCTTAGCTGAATACAGCGAATATATTGAGGTTACAAAGTTGACTGGTAGGGTATATCCCAATAGAAATTGGACTAAAAATGGATTTTTGTCTGAACAACTATTGCCCTTATCGGTACTTCTACCTTCTACAAATAAAGATTGGGATTCTAAATTAAGAAGTAGGCTATATGCGACTAGTTGGGCATTTGTCTATTTTATGATGGATACTCAATACAGAAAGGATAAGCTGGCGAAGATTATTAAGTTAGAACAACAAGATTTGTGTAGAGTTATTGAAGTTAAAGAGGTTGTAAGAATTATAGGCTTACCTTTAAGTGAATTACAAAAACAATTTAACCGTTGGGCTAAGCGAAGATTAAAGACACAAAGTATTTAATATAACTGACGCCAGCATAGCATTTAAACTTTTACCTAGCATGATGTTGGCATAAGGCTTGGCAACTGTAGCCGTGATAACTTGCCAAGCTTTAATATATAAGGCCATTCCAAATGGCGATAGATTAACTATCAGGTGTAAATGTTATAGTGAATATCTCTGCTACCATGGCGTAATAAACAAAGTTACTCTCCCATATTTGAAACATCTCAATAGCCTGTTCAATAGGGTATGTGCCAAAAAGGTTTTGAAATACCCCTGAATCAAAATCAAAATCCGCGTCTTTTGCAAGCTCCGCACAGAAACCAGAGCCAACATAACAAAAATCAGTGATATAGCAAAACCGCCAACCATCACCCTCGTTTTCTAGTCGTATCTCCACAGGATGATAACCTCCATCATCGCTACTGTAACTAGGGTCACGAAAGTTGATAGTAACGCCATTTTCACATTCATAAGGCGTTAACAGGCTGGCGATATAAAGTGTGAATACAGGGCTTAATGGCAGGGCTAATCCTTCGTGTTTAATTCGAATGGTCATAATATTTCCTTTGGTTTAATAAATAATGCCCCTTTGCTTGGCTAGCCTAGGCTTAAGGTCGAAGCCTAAGGTCAAAGCCTAAGGCTTAGCTTTAAAAAGCAGGGGGCATGTAGGTTTGGTGAGTTACTTTTTACTTAGGGGAAGTTGGCTGGCGCTTTCTGTTAGGAGTTTATCTAACTCGCCAGCAACCACGGCTTCAATAACCGTTGCAATGATGGTGGTTAAATTCTCTACCTCTCCCACCTCTATGGCGTGATTCCCCTTACTAAGCTCCAAAGGCTTGTTGGCAAAGCGCACTTCCAGATAATACTGACCACCACGCTTATAGAACCATTTGGCTACATTTTTAGGTATTTTCACCTTCTCTTGTACGCCTGTTTCAGCATTCTTCTGCCATTTCTCACGGTAACAGGTATATATCTCTCCTTTTATATGGCTCTGTGCCATGGCTAATTGTTGGTCTAATTTGGCGAGTAACTTCTCACGTCGCTTTAATTCAGGGTTATCTGAGGTTTTCTCAGGGCGAGTTGATAGCTTGAGTGAACTCAATAGTTTTGACATGGTATGTACCTTTTGTTGTGGTTGAACGGGTTGGTTTAGTTGATAAAGCCGATGGCCTTAGGTTGTTGTTTTCGATTGTTTTCTTGGGTCAGTATTGCCAGACATTGGGTATGCGATGCCTTGGTGTTTGAGATTTTCAGCCTACGGACGATAATAGCGAAATCGCCTGGGGTTAACGATTTAAGTGTCAGTAATTTATCGCGTATATTCTTTGAAAAATCAGACTTGCCTAGGAGGCGATTGTAGAGCATTAAAACCTGTGGTGATGTCAGATACTCAAAGTGAAGTTTAAAATCAAAACGGCGCATAACAGCACTGTCTAATCGAGTAGAAAAGTTTGTCGCAGCAAAAAAAGGCTGATTAAAACACTCGATTTGTGTCAGTAATTCGTTTACTTGCTGCACTTCAAAGCTTTGTGTCATGCCGCCACGGTCTTGTAATAAACTGTCTATTTCATCAAAGAAGAGAATAGCCCCGCGTTCATCGGCTTCTTTAAAGAGCCTTGCGATATTCTTTTCACTGCCACCGACGTATTTATCCAACACATCAGAGCACCTAACGGTCATAAGCTCTTTATTGGCTTGCTTTGCAAGGTGGTTAACAACCGCTGTTTTTCCTGTGCCTGAAGGTCCTGTCAATAAGGTTCGAATATCGCCATTGGTATTGACTGCTCGCCTAATTTTCTCAATCGCACTATTGCCGCCTTTAATGTTCAGAAGCTCGGTTGAAAAGTCTAATTGAGGTTTATATTGTGCTTTATGCTCCTCAATACCACAGGCCAACAAGGTTTCATCAATCATGTCCACCATCGTAGCCTCGGCTTGTTTACCTACATAGCCAAGGGTCTGACAGATAAAGGTGGCAGTAGAGACGTGGGCTGGCGTTATTTGTGACTTAGCCGCTAACATGACTTTAAAGGTAGGTGATAACCTAAGGCCCTTGGTTGTCTTATTAATAACACTCTCCATGACACGATTATCAGGTACGTGAATATGCTTAACAAAACTAAAGCGCCTAATACAGCTCGGTGGTAGCGCATCCACATGGTTCGTTATCCAAATGGTTGGTACGGCATTGGTTTCTAAAATGTCATGCAAGACTTCTTTGCCTAGGCGTCTGTTTGAGTTGCCTCGTGTGAAAAGCCCCTCACAGAAGATATCTTCTGCCTCATCCACCACCAATACCGTTTTTTCATCATGGCTAACCACGTTTTGTATTAGGCGGTGGTGCTGTAACCTTAGGCTTGCACTGCCTGTGGTGCTCTCATAATCAGGTGTGTGTTGGTTGATGTTGCTGCCTAAAGGTTTAATGGCGATTAATGCCGCATCCATGGTGTCGGCAAACAACCTACTTAATTCACTCTTTCCTGTTCCTGCTTCCCCATAGAGTAAAATGTTGACGCCAACCAAGGAATGATTCACTGCCACGGTTAAGAACTCGACCAAGGCATCCATGTCCAAGTGAAATATATCTTTAAAGGTTAACTGGCTCCTAGGTTGTAGTTGAATTAGTGGCGCAATTAAGGTGGTGTAACTATCAGTCTTCTCGCCGATGAGTCCATTAATAATACCTCTTGGCAAGCCCACCAAATCAATGAGGTGTAGGCAACGTTCAGGAAATAGCCCTGTTCCTGATAGTGCTAAACTAATGTTAATAACCTCAACTTCATCGAGTCCAATCATTGATGCAAAAAGGGCATTGATGTACATATCGGTTGGTAGCACCTGTTGGACAAACTCACTCAGACCGCTATTTGTATCCATTACCACCATTAATTGAATAACCTTCCATGCATCGTTGGGCAGTGATAAACCATTGGCGAGAGTTTGGCTGTTATGTGAGAGGGCATCGTTATTGTTTTCAACACGCCTGTCACGGAAATGCTTTGTTAATTGCTCGACCTCTTTTAAAGGTTCATTGGTTAATTTTAGGTGAGAGCCACAGATTGATTTAACCATATGGCCTTTGATATTGAGCAAGTCGCTGGCGTCTATATAACCTGAGGTTAGGGCTAAATAGGCGAATTCTGTTGCCAGAGGTTGGAACATGTTGGCTGGTAACAGCTCAGCATAAAGTCTAGCCATAGCAACCTCCATTATTAGTGAAGGTGCATATAGCTGTGTGTAACGGTTGATACATAGTTAATACCTTTGGTTGCTCTGTTAAGCCTATGGTATCAGGATGCTTACTGTGCTTTTAGGGGATGTTTGGGTCGGTGTTAGGCGAGGCTTATTCAGTCGATATTAGTATTTTTGTGGTGTTCATAATTGATAATTATCTTTGCCACTACACTTGCACAGAAAAAGAATAGGCAGTAGGTATATGAAGCACTTTAGAAATACTTCTGACCAAACTAAAATCAGGTGCATGTGCACCTTTTTCATCTTGGTTTATTCGGGCATTATCTAAGCCTTCATCAATTTCAGCAGCTATTCCTAACTTTTCTTAGTTGAGCTTGGTCGCTTTGCTTGCATAAGTCTTTGAGGAAACAGGATTTATTTTAGTTGTCATATACGTTTAAACGTCAATCAAATACATCAGAAGACCTAAGGTATTTGATTGACATATTAAGGGGCATTCAGAATAACATATTTATATGCCCTTATAAGTTAGGCTTTTGAGCATCTATCTAGGTCATGCGCATACTGAGGAAATCTTCGGTTAAGCTCAGCACTGCTTCCAAGTCTCTAGGCTTTAATTTACGAAGAAGTGTTTCAACCTTCATTACTTCCTTGCTTTTATATTTATGAATAGAGTGTTGATATGCAGTAAGTAAATTTATATCACTTTTATGGTTAAGGTAATCTAGATTAGTTAACTCTTCTTTCTCTTTTTGTTCAATAGCCATATCAGATAATTCCATATTTTCTGAAGTAACATCATCTTCAGATAATTCCATATTTTCTGAAGTAATATCATCTTCAAGTCGTTCATTAATCTGAGAGATTTCGCGTTTTGGCAATAAATATCCCAATTTTTCATATTGCATTATATAAAATAATACTGTTTTTTCTGTAATAGGCTCTCCTGTTTCATTGATAAGAAATTGCCAGAATTCTCTTAAGCCTTCATCACCCATTATTCTGCCTAGATTTCCTAGTCTCTCAAAAGCAGCATCAGCAATATCGTTATGTTCACGAAATCCAATTTTTAGAGTCTGTCTAACACACATTACTCCGTATATACGGTAAACAGTTGATCGTGATATATCTAAATACTTTTTAATAAAACTGTTGAGCGTTTTGCAGTTGTACGGTTCCATCTTGTATGTCTTGTAAAAGCAAATATAGAAAATATACATTTTAAGTCTAGCGTGGCTAATGTTGGCTTTTTTTGTGAAGTCCTCTGCTTCTTCTTTACTGGGTTTATAGTTCTTATCACCTAACACATATTTTGATTTTTCCTTTTTAGTCTTAGATATGACCTTGCGTTTTTTTTTTTGTTTTTTTACTAGGTTTGAGTTCTTTTTTTTGATCATGGTTGGTTTCTTAAGTGGCTTAATGAAGGTTTGTATTATAGATGAGGCTATTGTAATAAATAGGGGGCAAATGACCCGTTGATATGGTCAAATGAACCCTAATTTAAAAGGGGTCATTTGACCTCTTTGATCTTGTTTTAATGATCTTTGAACACTGGTAGTATTGGGTTGCATATATTTTTATTGGATTTACCATGACTGAAGCAAAGAAAGAGGATAGCCTTAAAAATAAAAAGGTTAAAAAGAAAGCGAAGTACGGAAACAGTAAGAGAGCAACGTTTGCGTACAGTAGACGTAAGTCAAAATATATTGCTAAAGCGATAAAGTTTCTTGTTCGTGCTAGAAGCTGTGGTGTTGAGTATGTTGATAAAGAAGAAAACCCCAAACTAAGAAGGAAAGCTAAACTTTCACCTCAGGAATTTGAAATAGCTATGTACCTACTACATATATTTCTTGCAAAGGCGCAACCTTTTCATACGGGGCTTGTATATAACAAAATGCTTTCGTTTAGTCACAAGTTTGCTACCTATTCAAATTATCTAAATAAAGACGAGCTAGGGCATTCATCAGTACCAGAAGATAAAGTTATGAAGAATGCCTTAAATAAACTCAGAGATATAGGGTTAATTTCTTTTAAAAAAGAACTTTCTAAGGCTAAGAATAAGGAAGGCATTTTAGTGACATATATTAAATTTAAGAACCCTCCCAAAAATGTCTCAGATTGAGACATTTCTAATCCTACTAATAACGTTAGATCTTGTTGAAGTGTCTATTCTTACTAGACTTGTAACATCGTCGACTAAACGTTAATTCCTAGATAGTGTGTTCTAATGCATATGGAGATACATCGTTAATGCCAAACCATCAATCTAAGCAAATCCGTGACCCTAAAAGACAAGCTTGGAGTAACAAATTTAAGCTTGAAAACAATAGCCTTGTTAATAAGAAATTGAACCGTAAACTCATTACTCTTTTAGATACTGAGTTTTTAAAGTACGGCACCTCAGCTAACAAGTTCATTAAGACTTTAAAGTCAAAAGAACTGTGTCGCTATCAAAGCCGACTATTGAACAAATATTTGTCTAACCCTCAAGAACACTTAACGCTGGATTGTGATCGGTTAACGCTTTCGATGGAAATAGGGGATAGTGATCTGGATAAACTGTTGAACAAAGATAAGTTTTTAACACCTTACCCAATAAAGGCTAGTACCGTTTTAGAAATAGAAACGTGTGGTGTTGGTAAACTTAATAATGGTGCCGGTAATGATGTGAGGCCGCTTTATACCCATGGCTACAAAGTGACTTTGTATAACGATAGCCGTAGGTTTGTGCACATTGCTATTTCAGATGGTTCAAAGGGCGAGCGACCTCGTAAAACGCTACGAGTTGATTTTGTGCCACAAAGGTTCACAGATATCGAAATAACGTTAGTACTAAGTAAGCTAAGGTCAACCTTAACAAACAGGCGTTGGGAGCAGTTACTCAAAAATGCTAGGGTTACAAGAGTTGACATAGGCATTAATTTGATGGGGATTATGTCTACCTTTCTGTATCCCATTAAGCCCATGGCTTCGCAGAATAGATGTTTACCTAACTTCCCTAAAAAATCAATAGTCGAAACGACCTACATTCAAAGTGATCGAGATTCACTTCACTATATTATTTATGAGAAGCTACTTAAAGAACTCAATTCTGAGCGGAATAGCGGTTATTTAACAACAGCTGAGGATAGGCGCGATGTACTGAATAAGCTTGCTATCACGACAAGGCTGGAGCGTCGCTTCATTTTAAATAAAAGAAATGGTGGCTTGCCAAAAGTTAAGTTTAAAGATCTAGCAGATAAGTTAGATAACAGGTTGTTTGATTTACAATTTGTTGATCCGCTGCATCTCTCTGCCTTAAATAAAAAGGACCTAAGAAAATTACTGCGAAATAAAGTGCCGTCAAAGGTACAAGAAATTGTTGGCAAAGATATAAATGTTTGTAAGTTTAACGAAGTGTGGGGTGCTGAAGCTCAACATAAACTTGTCCAGCACTATGTAAATTTGATTCTCAAACCTGAATTGGTAACCGTTAAGCAAATTGCCGTTTTAACACAGGAGTTCGATTTGGTGAAATCTAAAAACAAAAAAGTAAAAGTTAAAGCTAAAAAGGTTATTAAACCTGTAAATAGCCGTATTATCACCGATAGTAATTTGGAAGCCATAATACAGACCAAAGAAAAGAGTGTATTAATAAATGCGGGGGCTGGTAGTGGTAAAACGACGACAATGATAAAACGGATTGAGCACCTATTAAATAATACTCAAGCTAATAATGCCATCTCGTTTATTTCGTTCACAGGTAAATCAGCACGTGATGCTAACCATAAGTTGTCTGAATTAGGTATTAAGTCTGTTAAAGCCGATACATTTCATTCTTGGGCGTTAAAGATAATTAAGTCGAATCCTCACTATAAATTTTACAATTCCACAAAGAGAGAACCTTCACCATTAAAACAAGCTATCGAGCTAGTAACTAAATGTACTGCCGAGAAGTCTAAAGCTATTCAAGCTATTCTTGACTATCGCGTCAATCGAATGGTTAATTTGAAGGAGGCATACAATCTGACTGGTCCACACAAAAAATTGTCTTATAAGCAGGTAAAGTCAATTCATGAAAGCTATAAGGAACTCAAAAATGAAGCGGGATACCTAGATTATAACGACATGCTAGAGCGGTTGTTTAGACTGTTAAAAGAAACACCTAGTTTCGCTAAAGAAGTCGCCCAAACTTATCTACATATACTGTTAGATGAGGCTCAAGATTCAAATAAGTTACAATGGTCTATATTGAAAATGTTATCAAAGTCTGGGGCTAATGTATTTTGTGTAGGTGATGCAGCTCAAAGCATTTATGAGTTTAGGGGGGCATGCCCTGAAATGTTAAATACTTTCAGGAAACGATTTGGTTCATCACCTAAATTCTTAACAAGCCACTTTCGCTCTACACCAGAGATACTTAACTTAACCAATTATGTTCGTCGACAAATAAACCCAGAATTCCCAGATCTTGTTACAAAAAACAGTAGCGGGATTTTACCTAGGTACATGGAAGCTGAAGGTCTTGATGAACTTGCGATGAAAGTCGCCAAGTTACTCTACAAGTTAATTGTAGATGGCTATGAATTGGACGGCATAGGTATATTGTTTAGGGAGCGGATTGATAAAAATAGAGATAATTCTAATGCAGTACGGTTTGATGGATTGAAGTTGGCTTTTGAGGCTTTGGTACAAAATTCACCAATTGAAAATTATAAGTATAGAGAAGCGGATTTTGATAAGTGTTTAACAACCATGCATAAAGCAAAAGGTATGGAATGGCCAATCTGTATTGTTATTGATCCAAGATTTAAACAAACGTACGAAGAATCTTATGCATCCCACCTGACACTAGCGTATGTTGCGTTATCAAGGGGAGAGAAAGAGCTCTATGTCATAAAGCCTTTAAATTCCAATAGTAAGTTTAAGGATAAAGTTAGTGCTGAAAATATTTATGATAAATTAACAGAGAAAACGGATTTTATTGAACACTTGTCACTATAAGCATATTGTTTGCTCGTGGTTTTTAGTGATTTAATTAGTCAAATACGAAGGGTTTTAATAGATTTAAGCAGCCGTAGGTAGCCTGAATTTCAAACGTGTGTATAGTGTATGAAATGTTAAAGTTGATTATATTTAAGGTGTTTTTCTTCCCATATTTGTATTGACTAAAAACTTTAAGTGACCCGATGCTTGCCCTAGGAAGCTGGCATTGGGGATCTAATAAGCCAAACTCTTTATATTTTTCAGCTGGATTCGACGGCTGTTTTGCCCGCTTCAATTCAATACTATGTGCTGAATTGAAGCCTAAGGCCTTAGGTACTTAGCGCGTAAATCACTAAAGTAGAACTAGGCATTGCACTCAATATAGATGACAGGCATATTCATGTAATAATTACTCCATAGGTATACGAATGAAAACAATCATTAGCTTATTGGTTGCCATTTTAATCGCAACCCCTGCTATAGCAGCAAACTAAGAGATACAGTCCTTTAGTAAAGCCAAAAGGCTATTAGAGCAAAAGGTATATAACGAACATCGAAAAACACTTTATTGTGATGCAGAGTTTACTGCCAACAAAGAAGTAATACCGCCCAAGGGGTTTTCCACTGATAAATATGAGAAACGCGCTAAAAAAATAGAATGGGAACATACCTTACCAGCAGAGAACTTTGGGCGTACTTTCAGTGAGTGGCGTGATGGTCATGAGCAATGTGTTAGCAGTAAAGGAAAGGCATTCAAAGGCCGTAAATGTGCAGAGAAAGTAAATATTGAATATCGATACATGCAAGCAGACATGTTTAACCTTTATCCTGCTATAGGTGCGGTTAATGCTTTAAGAAGTAACTATAACTTCACCATGCTACCTGATGTTAAAAGTGATTTTGGTAGTTGTGCTATGAAAATTGAAAACCGTAAAGCTGAGCCACCTGAAAACTCAAGAGGAAGAATCGCACGTACTTATTTATACATGGAAGATACTTATAAACGATATAACATGAGTAAAGCACAACGCCAGTTAATGACTGCTTGGGATAAAATGTATCCCGTAGATTCGTGGGAGTGTAGCAGAGCAGAGAAAATTACTGTGCTACAGAAAAGCCAGAATAACATTGTTAAAAGTCGGTGTGATACTTTAAACCTTTAGTTGATATACGTCACATAAAGTCAGTAAATTCGGGGTTGTAATCAATCTTATCAAATAAGAACGAATCTACATCACCCCGTTTCACTTGTTCAATGTATAAAAATGCTAGGTCTATTGAGCCAAAGTAAATATCGATTGCGTTAAGGGCGTGTGATTTAGAGTGAGTTAGCTCTGTATGTTGGTTAGTCGCTATAAATAACCAAGTATCAACAAGTACGACTGGTGGGTATCCTTTCATATCGTCATCATCCTTAATGTCTCGTTATTTAACTATAGAAGACCATTTTTAGAATGCAAATTTTGACAATGGATATTTCAACTGTGGTCTAAATCAAGATTAAAACGTTACTGAAATAGCGGCGGTTGAACATTGGTTTAGATTTAGTCGGTATAACTAATTATTGAGTCTTAGAAGTTAAATATACACTAAGCTGCTTGCTCATTAATATGACTTGCAGCCTTCACTGCACTATCGGTATGAAACAACTTAACACCTTCTTTTTCTGCTATCTCTGAAACCATATCTACAGTTTCACGCAAACGAATAACCGCTTTATCAGACAAGGTGGGATCATCAAAAGATGGTGTACCTATAATTATTTCATATTGCTCGGGCTTAATTAGAAGTGATGATTTTTTAAAAGATTCTAGGTCAAGCAATTTAGCCTTAACAGAACTTAGTGAACCAGATAAACGGGTAGGAACTAGCAAGCCAAAATTTGAAACATAGGTATCCGTATAAAACCCATATGAAGTCATGACATTGGACTTACTAACCTTAATTTTTTGGTTAAAGCAAGTTAGCAATCTTGGGTTTATTTGCTTTAGTTCTTCAGCAATACTCCTTGACCACTGTTCATTTTGTTTCTTAGGCTGAATATCTTCATCATCACGCTCAGCATCTAAAGCTATATTACTCAAACTTGCCGAAAAACGTATAGCTTGTTTTAAAATCCCTTCAATATTTTCATCTGCGGCCAGATGAACATTTCCCGTAGTTAACCCACCAAATGGTGGACACCAACTATTTAATGCACCATTTTGATTGATTTCACTTCGAGCAGATTCGATCGCCCAATCAATTATCCCTTGCATACTATTTGATTGAGAGCCATATAAGCAATCTAATAATTCCGACCTAAGTGCTTGTAGAATTTTATGCTCCGAATTTTTTCCTATAGCTACAACTGCTATAGCAATTTTCTCACCTGATCCAACTATTGGTTCCAAATAAATTGTTTGCCAACATCCATTATAGGAAGGGGATTCTGGAAATAAAGAGTTTAAAGTATTCAAATCGCCATCTCCTGTTGTTTTAAGTTAAGCCTTTTAGCGAAAAGCTTTTCAAGTACTATTATTCTATTTTCTAAAAAAGATATTACGCTTAAAACTTCTTCATCACTGAGGTATGAGGTGGCATATGTCTTGTCAGAGATAAGAGAAAAAGGGAATTTTTCGTATTGAGGGATAATTGAGGTTTTTACATTCCTATTTACTTTATATTTTTCAAATTCACTTTGTGAAGAATATATAGCATCAATAATAATATTCGCTCTGGCCGCAGAATCAAAAGCTAAATTTGGATCTATTGCATTTTCATGATCAATAAACGAAAAGTGATTTCCACCATCATATAATATATTCCCTTGGTTTCTATCCCAATTACCAATCCACTCATCAAAAACAGCAATATCGAGAGTTCTTGAAAACTCTATCAACTTGGTCATTGCGAGCTGTTCGTTACTATTTATATATCGTCGAAAACTTGGGTATGCTGCATCCTCTGACCCAAAAGCCAATCGAAATTGACCTACAGGAATACCAGAAAAGTTTTCATTTGTTACTTTTACTATTATTGGTTTAGGGATAGGCAGACCAATATAGCGCCCGATTATTGCACAAACACATTCAACATATAACTTATGAAGCGATATTTGCTTCACAAAAGCAACAATGACTTTTTCATGTGTCTTTACATGTGCTTTCCATGTTGGATTAACATTTTGGTCATTAAACAGTTGTGCACCAGGTAGCATTACCCCAATTTTAATTTGTTCCATTTTTTACGGTTTCCTAATTTCCTATCAGGTTATGAATCCATCTTAACAGGTAGAGTAAATTGCTCAACTGGTTTAGTTAAGATAACCTTTCACAATTCATACTTATACAGCGTTAGTCATTAGCTTTCAACTAACGCTTTGTAAACAGTAGCTCTAGCACAGCCAATGCTTTTAGCTATCTGCATCTTATTCAAACCTTCAGCATATTTTAACCTGATTTTCTCATGAAGTGCCACATCTACAGGCTTGCCTTTGTACTTTCCTTTTTGTTTGGCAATGGCAATGCCTTCGCGTTGGCGCTCTAAAATCATGGCACGCTCAAATTGATAAATACCACCAAGCATAGTCAGCATTAGCTGCTGCATTGGATTACCTTCGCCAGTAAATTCTAAGTGCTCTTTATGAAACTTAAGGCTTATGCCTTGTTCAATAAACTGTTTAACTAATCGCAGTAAATCTTCGGTATTACGAGCCATGCGGCTAATATCGTGACAATGAATGATATCGCCTTCACGGGCATATTCAATTAGCTGTTTTAAAGCGGGTCGGTTAGTATCTTTACCGCTGCACTTGTCTGTAAATGAATTGTCTAGCTCAACATTTAATAGTTGACGCTCAGTATTTTGATCTGCTGTTGAAACTCTGATGTAACCTATATTCTCTGACATAATTTTGTACCGTCTGTTTTAAGTCTTAGAGCTCCACGGTAACTGGCTATTTATCTAGCCTCAAGAGTTAAAATAGACACTATTAGGCAATGAGACATACGGCTGTTTTGACTGTACTTAAAGTAAGCATATATGATGCTGTCAAGGATTAACGTCAAGCTTTCTTATATTTCCAAATTAAAAAGTAACACTCGAAGATATTAGATGACATAAGATCAAGAAACACCTGTCCGTCGAGTGATCGATAATTCTCTATTAGTCATACTGTTAGATATTTCGAAATCGACTTTAATAGAAAAGTCCTGCTCACTTGGCACTACGACTTCATCTGAGCGCTTACCACCCAACATCAGTGATGACACTACCCCAGAAATCACCTTGCTTCCTGTGCTCTTATTATGGGCAAAAATTTCATCACCTATTTTAATCGTAAACTGTTCCTCATCAACATTTATTGCTTTACCTACAAAGCCAAAACTGCTCTGTAAAGGGAAGGCTCGGTCAGCAGTCCCAATAACAAATCGAGCTTTACCGTGAAATACAATCTCTTCAAATGAACGATACAAAATTGAAGCTAACGCGACACCGAAATGTCTTAAAAAACTAGCACGCTCAATGATTAGATCAAAGGACTCAATGGAACGCTCAAATGAACCGTGAGCTATTTCATTTCTTAGCTGAGCTAGTTCGCCCAGTTCATACTCAAGCCAGTTCTTAAGTGCTGACTTATTCTCTGTAGTCTCTTGCTGCTGCCTAAGCGCCAGTTGATTTGTAACATTGTCAAAACCAAGAGTTCTGTAGGCTATGTGACTAACACCTACTTGGGCAAAGTATGATTGAATCAATTCATAGCGAAAGTTAGCAGTGTGGGCTGAAAATGCTTTGCTGTTTAATGAATATTCATTAGTCTCTTGTAGAAATGAATGTAGGTTCTCGATAACTTGTTTTTCACAATTTTTCTTTACACTATCATCTTGGTTTCGATCTTTTCCTATTTTAGTAAGAAATTGCATCGATAACTCAAGGTGCCTCTCTTTTATGGCTTTTGGCAAAGCTGATACTGGAATAGATGCCTCGTTGATACTGGTGATGAACTCCTCAGCAAGCTTCTGGAGAAAGCTTTCAAGGTAACCGTATAGCGAAATTATTGAATTAGTGTAAATGAATTCTTTCGACGATATACCAGACGGTTTTACGACTGTAGCTAAGTGAAGGTTTATCAATTCATGTAATTCGTTTCCTGTTGAGCAAGATTTTACAAGTTCTTTGAAGAATTTTTCTTTCTGTTCTTCAAAACTCAAATGTTGAATTAACCCATCGATCTTATCGGAAAATTCGTCACAGCAAATAAACATAGTTACAAAAACCTTGCAATGAAATCAGCTAATAAATTCTCTCTTTCCTTCAAAGCTGCAGCATTAACATTGCGACCCCCAAAAGCTTCATAGTTACTTTGATAAAAGTTGATCATAGCAGCCTGAATGTTCGCTTTAAGAGCAATCAATGTATCCTTGTGGTGAATATTTTGGCTAAGTACTAGCATCATTGGATCATAGACAGCAACAGTAGGGCGTTCGTACCAGGCCCATTGTCCTTTACGTTCTCGGTACAAATAGAATGCTTGCTCTCCGAAAACCTCATATGCCAAGTCTATACTTTCATTGAATAAAGAGGATAGAGCATCAAGCGTTTCTTGTGATAAGTAGTTTGCTTGCTCAAGGTATCGATCCAGATATTTTTCTAGTGAACCTGTATGTAGTTGGTGTTTTTGTCTATATGCGAAGAATCGAAGTACCAATTCAACATCACCCATAGTTTTGAATAGTTTATTGGCCGCTCGAGCAGTATGGATACCGTTACTACCTTCAATGTATAACGGAATTCCCCAAGTTTTACACAGAGACTCATTTTCAGATAAGGCTATGCAAAGCTTATTAAGTTTTCCATCAAAATTGGCATTACGCTTTTCTTGCGCTTCTAGCTTCTCACCACCGCTATTTATGCGGTCAAAAACCATTTGTTTAAGCTGTTCAGCTTGTTCGGGTGTTTTAGCTGTTTCATTTAATAATATGATCGAAGAAACATACCTACGATCTATCCCTTGTTTAACCACCTTAGGCAATTCGTGGTATCGCTTTCCGTTTAACTCAGGCCATTTAGTCAACTCTTCTAGTTCAAACTCATTCTCATAGAATGAAGAAATTGCAGTGAGGCGCTGAAGTCCATCCATTACTTCGTAACATGAGAAGTCATATTCATATAAGAAAATAGGAGGTAACGGAACATTCATAATAAGCGATTCGATAAGTGCAGAACGTTTCGCGTTGGACCAACGATGACGGCGTTGATATTCAGGATTCATCTTATAGTCATCACTACTGACCATTGATGCAATGGTATTTAAGGGATATCGAGCTTGCTCTGTAACGATCCGGATTTCACCATCTCGGTATTTTTTATTTATCTCATCGTCCGTCATTATTACTTCAGGTATCTTTCCATCACCTAGCTTAAGCTCTTCATTTTCGAGTAATTCGATTTCCATTATCAGCCTTAACCGGGTACAGAAACCCGATAATTATAGTTTTTCTGGTCAATATCTTAGCACTAATCGAATTATAATGTCCTGAGCTTTAATTTACTTACAAGAAAACTAAACGCATTAATTAAAAATAAACCTGTATATTTGAACAGTTGCTTTTGATATCATATTCAAAATAAATATTGTTCGTTGAAACTATCCAGTTGATAAGAAGTTTATTACTTAACAACAGATACTTCGACAGACTTTGCCCTTATTTTCAGGTACGATTTAGCTCACAGCTACGTAGTAGAAAATAAAAATAAGGGCAAATCATGTTTCAAGATGAGCATCAGGTTATTAAGGCTATTTATGACCACTTTTATAGTTTGGACTCTAACGGAGTAATCCCAATCAATTTGAGAGCTCCAACATTAGTAGGTACTACTCAGGATGATCCGTTTGATTGTCTGATTGAACATACCTTAAGCTCAGCATTTCCTCAATTAGAAGTGTTTAGCTCAGGTAAGTTGATGACCCCAGATATTATTGTTCGTGATCGTGCATCTGGTATCATTGTTGGTATTGAAGTGAAGAAATTAATACAAAAACCGAATGGGGCTGATTCTCGTGGTTTAACCATGGATTATAATAGTTGTTTGCCCTGTGGGAAGACACAAATTAAAGTCGGCAAAATGGTGACAGATATTCCTTGTTATTATTTGTTCGCTCTTCTCAGTAATGATAGTTCCAGCATTGTAACCTTGATTTTGATGCATGGTGATTTTATCAATAATGATTTTGAACTTCATAAGTATGCTAAGACTGCTAATCAAAGCGAATACGGACATGGAGCATATGGAGAAGGTTCTGTACGTCATAGAGCTATGTATACATACGTTAATCCATTGAACTCGAAGCTATCTAGTTTTTTTGGTCGAAAGACATTTGTACTGCCTAAAGCTGCAAGTGACCAACTTGGATATTCGAATTTAGTAGCACAAGAAATAGTGAGGACGGATTTGCAGGGTAACGACAATGCTTATTCCGTAGTTGATAACTCCGTACAACCTCAATTGAAGCCAACAGAATTAAGAGATATTTTTGCTAATGCCAAAGCTCGTAAAGCTAAAGAACGGAATTCAGCATCAATGCCTCAATTAGATGAGATTTAATGACAAAGATTATTGAGCAAGATTTTCCATTTGAAAGCATCGATCCTATTGCGGAGAGCGAGAGTTATCGAAAGGAAATAAACAGACCTATTTATCACATCCATAAATGGTGGGCTAAGAGGCTAGGTAGCGTATTTCGCTCTATTGTTTCTGGTTCACTTGCAGAAAATGAATGGCCTGATTTCCACGAAAAACAAAACTTCAAAGGCAGTGTAGTACTAGATCCATTTATGGGGTCTGGCACTACTCTTGGCGAAGCTGCAAAGCTTGGTGCCAAGGCGATTGGTTGTGACGTTAATCCTGTAAGTACTTTTCTAGTACGTCAAGCTCTAACGGCAGTTGATAAGCGACTATTAGAAGCAGAGTTCGATGCAATCGAAGTAGATGTTCGAGAGAAAATCCAGAACTTTTATACTACTAGAGTTCCTGGCGGTAAAAACCCGACAAAAGCACTTTACTACTTTTGGGTCAAAGTGGTAACAACACCAGATGGAGAAGATGTTCCTCTGTTCTCAAGTTATGTATTCAGCAAAAATGCTTATGCGAGTAAGAAACCACAAGCACAGCTTTTATGCCCGTCATGTGGAGAAATATTTCAGGACCTTTACAATGCAATTAAAGTTAAATGTCCTAATTGTCATCACGATTACAATCCTCAAGAAGGTCCTGTAAATCGCTCAACAGTCACGGATTCACTAGGCAACAGTTTCAAGGTTAAAGAATTAGCGACTAGCGTAAATACCCCGCCTAAACATCACCTTTATGCGATCATGGCTTTAAATGAAGCAGGTAACAAGGTCTATATCAAACCTACAGAGTTTGATCATGAGTTATTGAAAGAAGCTTCTGACTTGCTAGAAGAACTTGGTAATGAGTTGCCGTTACCTACAATGGATGTTCGACCTGGTCACAACACAAATCAGGCAAGAGGTTATAACTACAAGTATTGGAGAGATTTTTTCAATGACAGGCAACTGCTGACTCTTGGTTTATTGCTGCAACGAATCCTTCAGATTAAGGATACAACTATTAGAGACCACTTTGTTTGTTTATTCAGCGGTACATTAGAGTTTAATAACCTGTTTTGCAGCTTTAAAGGTGAAGGTACTGGTGCTGTTCGTCATATGTTCTCAAACCATATTCTAAAGCCAGAGCGGACTCCCCTAGAAAATAGTGTTTGGGGAGTTAATGGTAAAAGTAGTGGAACGTTTAGTAGTTTATTTAAGAGCCGTTTACTCAAAGCTAAAGCATATCTAGAAGAACCGTTCGATATAGTTATTGAGAATATTAATGAAGGTAAAAAGAGTACTAAGCGTGTTTGTAGTGATCCTATCGATCACCAGCTTTGTGATAAATATGATGAGTTCACAAAGCATGATAGAGCAACATTAGTACTAAATGGAGATAGCTCTCAATTACCTATTCCAGATTGTTCGGTACATGCAATTGTTACGGATCCTCCTTATTTTGACTTTGTTCATTACAGTGAGTTAAGTGATTTCTTTTATGCTTGGTTGAGCAATGCACTAGGTGACGAGTACACTTATCTTTCAAGGCCGGATTCATCTCACGAAAACGAGGTTCAGGATGCTAATAATGAAAGTTTCGCTAGAAAAATTTGCAGCGTATTTGAAGAATGTCATCGTGTGCTGGTTGATGAGGGATTATTGAGCTTTAGTTATCACCATTCAACTATTCCTGGCTGGATGGCTATCTACAATGCAATCACACGATCGAACTTTGATATTGTTGCGGCTCATCCTGTTAAGGCAGAAATGTCTGTTGCTAGCCCTAAGAGTAAATCCAAAAATCCAATCAACATAGATGCGATACTAGTTTGTAAGAAAGAGCAAAAACCACCTCGTATAGACAATGCTAAAGATGAAATAGTAAAACGTTTCAATTCTTATATAGAGCGGTTTGAAGCTATTAAGCGTAATCTTAGCGATGGTGATAAGTTTGTTATTGTATGCTCGCAAGCAATATCTATTGCTTCATGCTTAAAAATGAGTGAATCTGATGCTGAAACTCTTGTTACTTGGTCTGTGAACACTTTGGTCTGTAAACTACATACCTAAACGATAACTAAGAGTTATTAATAGATTCACAACCAATGATTTGGTATTACTAACTCAAAAGAGCTTGCAGCGTATTTGAGCATAGATAATATTTCTTTGTGTTTGGCTTGGTCATACGATTGATGGTTTTTACGTTGTTCAATAATTATCTGTAAGCGTGGCAAGTTAAACATGCCTAACTTATAAAAATTATTCCATGATGGAGTGCCGAATAGATTATAGATGATTTCTGTACCATCTCGTTCACTGGCTAGTCGTTTTTCACCAGAGATCAGGGCTTCTGCTTTTTCAGCTTCGTCACGATTTTCGTAAGAATTGAGTAATTTCATTTATTCAAAGCGGCAATGTAAATAGGGTCTATGCAATCAATATTAACAATTTGATGATGATAATATAAGGTTGTTAGTTGAAGTTTATTGATGTGGAGGCACATTATTGAATGAATATTTGAAGTGGCTGTGATTTCGGCCTCTTAATTAGATATGTTTCGTTTTAAATATCTATAATTGGATTGTGTCAAATTACAGTAAAAACAATATTTTAATTGTTTGTCTTGAGTTAACGAATAAGTCAGCTCTCCCATATTATATACACCCTCGTTTTTTAAATTCAGCTTCCCAGCTTTTGAATTGTTCAATTTGTTTATCCAATGACCTTTTGTTTATATGTCTAACCTTTCTCTCTCTTTTCTCAAACTTGACCCCAGAAAGTTCCTCTTCAAACATGCTAGGAACAACATGACTATAGTGCTGTTCAATCATTGCAGTACTAGTACCACATTGTTTGGCTAATATATCAATGCGTAAATCACGACGTAGCAATTGCCAAGTAATATAAGAGTGGCGCAATGAATAAAGTGTTCTAGCACCATCGGGTGAATCTTTTAAATCACAAGCCTCAAGTACTTTCCTGAAGTTTACACCAAGCTCATTAGTTTCCTCACCATCGGATAATCTAAATAATTTATCTTTTGGCTTTCTATTTGGGAATCTATCACGTAATGTTTCTAAAGTACCCCATATTTTGTCACGGCAAATAACTGTTCGAGTTCCTGTATGTTTGCTGGTTTTTCCTTTTCTTATTTTTACCTTGAAACGTACATTATTATCTTGGCGAGCCATTTCAATATCCCCCCAAGTTATGCCTTCCATTTCAGTACCTGGGCGTATGCCAGTGTATACAGCAAACTCCATATAGTTGAGTAACAGCTCTCTTATTAACTTTGTTTTCTCTTTGCGGCTGTTATCAATCATATTGAGTAGCGTATCAAAAACTTTATCGTATTCATCTTCCGTAAATGCTGCTCGACGCTTTCCATTTTCACCTTGTGAAGTAAGAATAGGAACTTGGGCAGCAATCATCCATTTACTTTCGATGGCTTCTTTAAATACCATATTCATTGCAGAATTATGAGTAAGAATAGTTGATTTTGCAGGCATACGACCAAGCTGTTCTATACGCCACTTATTAAATTGGCGTATTTTATCTTGATCAATGGAGGTTATGTACATTCGGTCGAAGTAGGGGATATGATATTTATTCAGGACTAGGATATAATCACGGTAGATAACTTTTCCACCACCATTATCTAACTCGTATTGTAACTTTTCGATAGTTTTGGCGGCAACATCTTTGAATCGTTTACTCTCCACAAGTAGGTTGTTATCAGCTTTTACTTGGTATTCCATATAAATCATATGGGCACGTGCAATGGCTTTTTGTAGGTCTTTTTCTTTGGTGGCTTTCGAATACCACTTTCTATATAGTACAAAGCGACAATACCAACGTTCGCTATTGTCTTGAAGGTAGACGTATAAACCGTCTTGAATATTGTGTCGTGAGATTTGAATAGTCATGAAATCTAGTATGACTATTCACAGTGTGATTTGCAAAGTTTTTGCAAAGTGTGTTAATTTTGTTTTAAGTGGTTGATTATAAATGTTACTTTTTGACACGCTCTGTTCAAAATCCCCTGTCGCAAGACGTGTCGGTTCGAGTCCGACCGCTGGTACCACCATTATAAAGCCCTGATTCGTAAGAGTCGGGGCTTTTTTATGTCAAAATGAGACATATAATCAGATTTAAAATGAAGGATAGTAGTTTGCCTCTAATTAAATTAAAGAACATTTAAATGTCAGCATTCGTTAAAATTAAATCGATAAAATCATCATTGTCCACCAGTGAAACTAAATTAGCGGATTTTATTTTAGAATCATCTAATGTTATTCGAACACTCTCATCTCTTGAATTATCCAAAGTAGTTGGTGTTAGCCAGTCAAGTGTAATTAAGTTTTCCCAAAAACTTGGTTATAAAGGTTATCCAGCGTTCAAGTTAGCACTTATTGATACATCAAATAACGAATTTTTTGCAACAAAAATTCATGGTGAAATTACATTAAATGATAGCTTAGAAATGATTTCTTCAAAAATGTTAAATAGCAAACGGTCAGTACTTAATGAAACAATAAACCTTAACGAACAATGTTTTTTTGAACAAGCAATTAAAATGATCAAATCTGCAAAACGTATGGTAATTTGTGGTTTAGGGGGCTCGGCTTTAGTAGGTAAAGATTTTTCCTACAAGTTACAAAAATTAGGAATAGCGGCTATAGCTGACTCGAATGTACATTCGCAATTAGCTTATGTGACAAGCTTTACTAGTCATGACTTAGTTTTTGCAATCAGTGAGTCGGGTTCAACACATGAAGTAATTAAAATTACTGAACAAGCAAAAAAAACAATTGCAAAGTTATTTCGTTAACCAGGTATGGAAAAAACGCGGTTTCAGAAAATGCTGACTTGAGGCTTTATTCTGTTGCAGAAATAGAGTCTATCCGTTTATCTTCAGTTCTATCGCGAACCTCACAAGAGTTTATTATCGATATTTTATTTGTTGCAATTACTCAATCATCCCGGCAAGAACGAAAAATTCTAGAAAAAACGATTGAAGTGATTAAGGAATTTCGCCGAAATTAACAATCGGGTACAATGGTAAAAATATTTCGGTCAGAAATAAATATATTATGAATATTTTTATGTTTCATTAGACCTGAGAGTATTGTTATCGATGGTTATATTGTTTATTTTTGTAAAATTTTTAACATCTACATTATTACATTTTTTATATCGAATATTTTTCAACGGCTTTACGTAAGAATCCATTAGTGGACTCGAGCATTGCATTGCCTTGAGCAACAGATATACCTGTTAATACTAATAGTATAGCTAGCTTAGCATTATTATCGGCACGTTTTAATGCCGAGACACCTGTTTGGTAATCACAATCTGTTGCTTGCATCACAATTCTAATAGCTCGAGCGTAAAGTTTTTCATTGCTGGCATTAACATCAATCATTAAATTACGATAAACTTTACCATTACGAATCATACTGGCAGTACTTAGCATATTTAAAATTAATTTTTGTGCTGTACCAGATTTCATACGTGTAGAACCCGTTAAGGCTTCAGGTCCAACTATAGCACATAGGTTTATATCATTAGCTTTATTAAATTCTTCATTGAGACTACAGCTTAGACCCACTACTGTTGCGCCAACACTTTTACCATATTTCATCGCTGAAATTACGTAAGGAGTACGGCCGCTTGCCGCAATACCAACTAGCACGTCTTTACTAGATAACGTTATCGCTTGCAAATCTTTGATTGCCAATTCAGTACTGTCTTCTGCTCCTTCAACTGCTTTTTGTATCGCCTGATTACCTCCTGCAATAATACCTATAACTTGTTTATCTGAAACACTAAAAGTAGGGGGGCACTCTGCAGCATCAAGTATGCCAAGGCGACCACTAGTCCCTGCGCCAATGTAAATTAAACGGCCACCAAGATCAAAAGCATTACATATTTTATCAACAGCTTGAGAAATCTCAGGAAGAATAACTTCAACGGCACTTGCAACTTTTTTATCTTCATTATTTATTTTTTTTAAAATGTCAATGGTACTAAGTAAATCAATATCGAGGGTGTCTTTATTTTGCCCTTCAGTTGTAATGCTGTTTAGATCATAAACTAATTTAGCTTGTCTAGTTTTCATATGTTATTTTTCCTTGATAAGTTTAAATTTACTAAAGCTATATTTATTAGTTTTTTACAGCTGTGATTCTTGTTCAATATGCAATGAATCAACTTGATATTGAGCTAATGACGGTTCCTCTATCTTTCTTCTTTGTCCTATCATACACACAATAGTTGAAATTAAGGTGGCTATACAAAGTTTCCAAGTAAAGGCTAAGTCAAAAGACATGGATCCTGGTAAGTAAAGAGTTTGAATATAAGGCTGAAATAATAAAGTAGTAATAAAACCAGTAATTAATGCAGCAGAAACAGATTTTTCGCTGCCCCTGTTCGTAAATAAAGCTGTGAAGTACACCCCAAGCAAGCCACTATAAGAAAAAAGCATAACGCTTAACGCAAAAGTTAATAATGGTATATCGCTGTACTGTTGCCAATAAAAACATAATACCGCCATTGATATTAATGCAATACATACGATAACCATGCTAAATTTTCCTGCCTTAACATAGTGGCTATCGTTAAGTTTAAGACCTTTTTTTTCTTTGTATGGGCGATAGAGATCTTGAACTATGACTGATGACATAGAACTTAGCCCCGAATTTAGTGTAGACAATGCAGCCGCAATTATACCTATAGTAACTAAACCACGCACACCTGACGGTATCTCATTGAGAACATAAGACATAAATACAGTAACTTTCTCACCGTCAAAAGTTTTAATAGTGTGAGTTATAGACTCATTAAACATTAAGTCAGGTCGTTGATAAAAGATATATAGCAATAAACCGATAATTAAAAAAAGTAACATGACAGGGATTACCATTACTACTGAAAATAACATTGCTTTACTCCCTTCTTTAGCTGTTTTACAGGTCAATACTCTTTGAGTCATGTCTTGATCTAATCCAAAAGCAGCAATATTTAAAAGTACAAAACCTGTGATTGATGACCAAAAATTAAAGACTCCAGAGCTAGTAAAGTCAAAATTAAACTTAAAGATAGCCAACTTCGATGATTCACCAATTCCAGGGTTTTGTAAGACAGATATTATTTTATCGAAATCAGCAGGGATCGAAATGTATAAAAAATAGATAACAAAAACCGCTGCGCTTATATAAACGAAACATTGTATTACGTCAGAATAGATAACCGAACGAATGCCTCCAAAGACTGAAAAACATAAACCAATAACACCAATGATAAAACATGAAATAAATACACTTTCGCTATCAATATTGCCAAATAAAATCATTGAAACAGCTATAGCAGCCATATATAAACGCGCACCACTGGCAAAAACTCGACCAAATAAATACATTATCCCTGCATGCTTCTTAGCAGAAGGGCCTATTTTCTGTTCAAGTAATTCATAGACAGTATAAACATTATTTTCATAGAATTTAGGAATGAGATAAACGGCAACTAAAAAGGCCGCTATGAAAGCACCTATATTAGTTGCCAAATATGATAAATCACCTCTATAGCCCATATCAGGGCCGCCTAAAAATGTGGCTGCTGATTGTGAGGTTGCTAATACGGATATAGCGACCATCCACATAGGCATTGAGTTTCCACCTAAAAAATAATCGTCGCTATGAGTAACTTTCTTACGATTGACGTACCAACCACTAACAAGTAATAATAAGGCATACCCCAAAAAGACAGCCCAATCTAGCTCTGTATATGTAACTGACATTAAATAAACCTTAAAATATACTAACTATAACTACATAAAATTAAGAATATAATATTCCTTTCTTTATGTAAATGGTGGATTTAAATATTCCTGACTGACGTTGATAACTATGTTGTTTCAAATTGATGAGTCTTGATTTTTTTATAAAAGTAATGATTAAATTTAAGTACCTATTCTATATATGAAGGTACTACGATAAACAATTCCATTAAATACTTCCTTAGAATAAAATAGTTTTTATTTAGCTGTAAAAGAAGGAGGTTGAGCATGTATTATTGAGTTACTACTCAAAGTAGAGAGCTTCATCTAAACTAGGTATATATGTCATCCAATCTAATCAGGAAAGCTTACTTTTCCCATCGTAACATTAGGGATTTTTTGTTCTTCATTTCCAAAAGCTATAGTATTGCCAGCAAGACACTCATTAGCTAATATAGCGAATAACACCGCCTCTTTAGCATCAGGGGCAATACCTAATTCTTGAGTATTGTAAATAGTTTTTATTTGTGGTGAAAGAGATAATATATTATGCATCAATAAGGGGTTATGAATCCCACCACCACTAGCGTACAGTGAAAATTCTCCCAAATTTTTAGTACATTGATTTATTGCTTTGGAAATCATTTCGGCAGTAAAACGGTTAAGTGTAGCCATTACATCAATATGGCTGATATTTTTTGTGTTTGATGCCTGTTGAGCATGTTCTAAATAAGCTAAGTTGAAGACTTCTGGACCCGTTGTTTTTGGCATGTTTAAGGAAAAAAAGACATCTTGTTTTAGTGCATAAAGTAATTGTTGATTTATTTCACCTTGACGCGCTATTTCACTATTTTTATCATAATCAAGTCCGCTATAGTATCGTTGTACATATGCATCCATTATTGTATTGCCAGGGCCAACATCAGAACTAAAAACTTTAGATGAATCTGGTGATTTTGGTAAGTAAGTTAAATTAGCAATACCGCCCATATTTAATAAAACTCGATTCTCTAATTTGCTTGAAAAAAATAAATAGTCACCATATACAGCCAAAGGAGCGCCTTCTCCACCTGCAGCTATATGTTTCTGCCGAAAGTCAGCTACTGTAATGATTCCGGTTTTTACTGCTAAATGGCAACTATCGCCAATTTGTAAAGTACCATTACCAAAATCGGCTTGCCCATGTTGATGTTCAGGGCAGTGATAAATTGTTTGTCCATGACTTGCTATTACATCGATATCACTCGCTTTGATTCCCCAATGTATTAAACATTGATTGATCATTTCACCGTGTAAACTCCCTATCCATGGATTAAGTAAAGTTATTTGCTCTAAATCAACCTGCCGTTTAGCAAAAACATTCTTTATTTTTTTCTTATAATTATCATCATAATCTATTGTCAAAAATTTTAATAATTCAATTTCAGTATCAAAGCCAGAATGACTAATTTTACATAATGCTATATCAAGACCATCTAATGAGGTTCCACTCATGAGTCCTATGATCAGCCGTGTTTTTTTTCTAGCGCAAAGGGAAAGTTGTTCTATATGTTTATGCATAATTATACCAACAATTTACATTGAATTATCAGGAATACTTTATACCAAAATATTAAATATACAAGAATTTTTATTGCAAATGAGTTTTGTATACGCTACAAATATAGTTATGCCAAAAGAGTAACTATAGGAATGAAGTAATGAAACATGAAATGAATCAAAAAAAAAATAAACAACATCTAATCACTCCAGTCGCCTTAGCTGTAATGGTTGTATTTTCCAACGGTCAGGCGTTTGCATCTGAAGATAATAACGAGGAAAAGGCAAAGGTTGAGGTAATTACTGTTACAGGCTCTAGAATTCAGCGGGCTGAATTAGTATCGAGCAGCCCTGTATCTAGTATTGGTGAGGAGCAAATCCAATTAGATCGGGCTGTTAATGTTGAAGATATTACTTCTAAACTGCCACAAGCGGCAGCAGGAGCCAATAGCACTGGTGCAACTGTAGGTGATTCATTCGGTTCATCAACAATTGACTTGAGAGGCTTAGGGCAAAACCGTACCTTAGTCTTAATTAATGGAACCCGTGCAGTTCCATTTAGTTTTCGTAATTCTGTTGACGTTAATACTATACCTGCGGGGCTAATTAAGCGTGTAGATGTACTTACTGGAGGAGCCGCAGCTATTTATGGTGCAGATGCAGTTGCAGGTGTTGTCAATTTTATTTTAGATGATAACTTTAACGGTGTTGAATTTTCAACTAGCTATGAAACTGCAGATGGTGGTAATGAAAAATTCAACATCGAAGGTATTTTCGGTGGTGATATTGCGGATGAGCGCGGCCATATTACTGGATATGTTAGTTATGCAGAACGAAGTGAATTACTAGCGGGTGAGCGGGATTATGCACTAAAAAATAGCACGGCAATGATCAATGAGGGAGGATATTATACTGATGTCGCTAGCGGTAATACCTTTGGCATTAGTGATACCGGTTCATTGGTTGATAGTCGCGAGACTACCAATTTCGCTGCTGATAGATACTTAACTCAACCGATGAATCGTCTTTCAACAGGAATCATTTTTGATTTCGATGTAAATGACGATATGACTGCATATGGTCGAGCAATGTACTCGAAAGTTAACGTAAAAGGGGCTGGAGCTAGCGGTCAAACGCCCATTTTCGTAAACGAACAAGTAACACTAACTCAAGACAATCCATATATATCAGACGAAATACAGAATCAACTTACATTCGATGCTGATGGCAACGCATTAGTTAATGTTGAGCGTAATTTGGGTCTAGGTGTTCAACACACTAAAGCTATGCGAGATTCATTACAATTTCAATTGGGGCTAAAAGGCTATATAACCGATGGTTTAAGTTTCGATATATACGGACAATATGGTCAAACCGATGAAACAGCAACTATATTTAATAATGCAATTAAGATCAATAAAAATGGTGAGAGTAACTTTGCAAATATAGCTAATACTATCGATATTTTTTCACCGTCTTTGGATTTTAGTGAATTTAGTGATCCACTTATATATGCTACTCGTAACCGTACTCAAAGCGTATTGTCTGCTACTATTTCTGGTGATTCAAGTCCTGTGTTTGAGCTGCCAGCAGGGGCTGTTGATTTTGCTATAGGGTATGAATACCGTAAGGAAACTGGTAAACAAACTCCAGGAGACGCATTTAGAAATGGGACGAGTTTTTCCTCGATTAGTGCATTTGATATGGATGCAAGTTTTTCTAGTAAGGAGTTTTATGTCGAAATGTTAGTACCTGTCGTGGAAGATGTTGCTTTCGCTGATGAAATTAGCATTGAAGGTGCTTATCGTATCTCTAATTATTCGAATACTAAAGCAGCTGATACATATAAAATAGGCATCAACTGGGCTATTAATAGTGAAATTCGACTTCGTGCAAATAAATTAACCGCTTTTAGAGCACCAAATTTAGGTGAATTTGCTAGTCCTATAACTGCCTTATCATTATCATTGTTTGATCAAAATAGCGATCAATTTGTAGCTCGTTTAGCTGGACGTTATGATGGTGATCCATGTTTATTAGGCACTGGAGATGCGACGCAATGCGCTGCATTCGGTGCTGCAAGTGTTGGTACACCTTTTGATTCTTCAACTGCTCAGTATACTTTTGGCGGGAACCCTGAAATTAAACCTGAAGAAGCTGAATCAAGTACAGTAGGTTTAGTATATACGCCTGATTTTATCGAGGGTTTCAACCTTTCAGTCGATTATTATAATATATTAGTGACTGATGCAGTAAGCCAAATTCAACCAGGTGCCGCATTACAAAGTTGTTATATAGATAATCCTGATCCTAGTAACCCGTTATGTGGTGCAGTATTACGTGATCCTAGCACGGGCCTTATTAGTACTGCGATTGTTAATGACTTTAACCTTGCATCAATTGAGCAGACTGGTATTGATATTGCGATAAATTATTTATTTGACGCACCAAGAGAAATGGGTGGTAAGTTTAAGTTGTCTTATCAAGGAAATATTATAACTAAACAAACACGTCAAAATAACTCAACAGTACCTGAAACTGATTGTAAAGGTACATACGGAAGCTCATGTTCTGGTGACTTCGCCAGTATATTACAAGCAGATTACAAACATCGTGCAACATTTGATTGGCGTTTAGATGATGTGAGTTTGCAACTTGGCTGGCGTCGGATAGGTGAGGTCGATTACTCTGTAGATCGCAGTGAAACAATATCGGCACAAAATTACATTGATTTATCATCATCTTGGCAAGTTTCTGAAAATGTGGCTGTAAACTTAGGCATTGATAATCTTCTGGATAAAAAACCACCGACACCTTTGATTGGAGCAAACCACTTTAATACAGTAAGTGATTATAGTGTTATTGGTCGAACAGTAGGCATAGCAGTGAGATACACTCCAAGTTATTAATGGTTATCTTTATAAGTGGTGAGCTTTTTTGTGCTCACCACTTTGTTGATGATGAAGCATTTCGCATGGGTTTAGGTTTGAAAAAAAATTATCTTAATCAGCCATGTTTATCGTGACGATAGAATTACTTTAAATGTGAGTACTTAAATTTTTCTAGATATAATTCTAATATGCCAATTATTTTTGCTTATTAGATTACAAAATAACTCAGGTATAAGTTATAGTTCTTAAAAGTAAGGTAATATATTAGCAAGCAATTAATAGTGCTTACTCTTTTGTGTGCATGTCATTATGATGAATGGTCTTATCATGTTCACTATGCTATTCCAAGGAATCAGTTGTCTGATAATATTGAACTTCAAGTCCTTACTAATATTCGGAAGGTTTCTCATGGCAGCTACAGCACACGCACTTCATATATTAGTTAAGCACAAAGCACTTGCCGAAGATATTATTAAGCAGTTAGGTAAAGGTGCTAAGTTTCAAACGTTAGCTAAAAAGCATTCGTCATGCCCATCAGGTAAGAAGGGTGGTGATTTAGGTGAATTTAGACGAGGTCAAATGGTGCCGCAGTTTGATAAGGTAGCTTTTAGTGGTGCAATATTAGATCCTCATCTAGTTAAAACTAAGTTTGGTTGGCATGTAATTAAGGTACTTTACCGGACCTAATTGAGTGCTAGTGTTAAAAATCTTATCAGGTAACGCTTTTCATCCCAAAACCATTCGTTAGTTAATAATAACTCCTTCTATTTATTTCTATATATAGAGAAACATGTTCTTTATGGTTGTAGAGAGTTATACAGAACATGCATTATTTATATCTTTAATCTATTTCTTTCATCTTTAATGTAAAACCAAAACTTTCTAACTAGGTGTTCAAGTTAATCAATCTTAAGTTTCACCTTTATAGTTAAAATTGAATTAACAGCAGTTAAACATATAAGTTACGGCTTATTGATGTAGGTGCGAACATTAGTGGAGTTATATTATCCATAAGAGGATGATTATTCAGTCCTACAGATAAAGTAACTCAAGGTAATATCTTACTAGAATCGCCTATTTGTATGATGAGCTGTTTAAAAAATATCGTATTTGATGCTTTAACGATCATAGTTGACCTTATCTTTAAAAAAGAACAGAAATTTAAGGATTAATTGAAAAAAAGTGTTGACGTACAGTCAGAAATCTCTACAATGCGCTCCAGTTCCAAGGGGTTCAGGCAAAACGAATCATCAACGGGCTGTTTTAATAAGTTATCTACTCTCATTTAATGATAAGTAGTTAACTTAACGTTTTAAAATGAAGGGTTTGAGAGTTTGCAAAAACTTTTAAATAAATCAAAATAAAATGTTGACATTAAAACTCGGAAGCGTATTATACGCATCCTGCTTCGGGGCGACAGCATCGAAGCCAAGTAAATAACGAATGAGATTATTTACTCCTTACCTTTATAAGGTGAGCTTCTTTAACAATTAGTTATCATGCAATTTGTGTGAATACTCACATTAACTTGTTTTTACATAGTTTCTCGCTCTTGTAGCAAGGAACAAAAAAACGCTTAATGAATGATGTTCATGCAAATAAATATAGTTACTTATTTCTAGCGAGATAGGTAGCGACTATGTAATGCGATATCAGCTTCGCCTTTTATTAGGTTGAGAGGATATCACGACAGAATTCATTGAGCAGTAACACATCACTTTTACTTAGGTAAGAATGGTGGGGTTACACAAACGATTTTTAATTGAAGAGTTTGATCATGGCTCAGATTGAACGCTGGCGGCAGGCTTAACACATGCAAGTCGAGCGGTAACAGAGATAGCTTGCTATCTGCTGACGAGCGGCGGACGGGTGAGTAATGCTTGGGAATATGCCTTATGGTGGGGGACAACAGTTGGAAACGACTGCTAATACCGCATAACGTCTACGGACCAAAGGGGGGGATCTTCGGACCTCTCGCCATTTGATTAGCCCAAGTGAGATTAGCTAGTTGGTGAGGTAATGGCTCACCAAGGCGACGATCTCTAGCTGGTTTGAGAGGATGATCAGCCACACTGGGACTGAGACACGGCCCAGACTCCTACGGGAGGCAGCAGTGGGGAATATTGCACAATGGGCGAAAGCCTGATGCAGCCATGCCGCGTGTGTGAAGAAGGCCTTCGGGTTGTAAAGCACTTTCAGTTGTGAGGAAAGGGATGTAGTTAATAGCTGCATTCTGTGACGTTAACAACAGAAGAAGCACCGGCTAACTTCGTGCCAGCAGCCGCGGTAATACGAGGGGTGCAAGCGTTAATCGGAATTACTGGGCGTAAAGCGTTCGTAGGCGGTTTATTAAGCAAGATGTGAAAGCCCAGGGCTCAACCTTGGAACTGCATTTTGAACTGGTAGACTAGAGTACTGTAGAGGGTGGTGGAATTTCCAGTGTAGCGGTGAAATGCGTAGAGATTGGAAGGAACATCAGTGGCGAAGGCGGCCACCTGGACAGATACTGACGCTGAGGAACGAAAGCGTGGGGAGCGAACAGGATTAGATACCCTGGTAGTCCACGCCGTAAACGATGTCAACTAGCCGTTTGTGCCCTTGAGGCGTGAGTGGCGCAGCTAACGCACTAAGTTGACCGCCTGGGGAGTACGGCCGCAAGGTTAAAACTCAAATGAATTGACGGGGGCCCGCACAAGCGGTGGAGCATGTGGTTTAATTCGATGCAACGCGAAGAACCTTACCATCCCTTGACATCCAGAGAAGAGACTAGAGATAGACTTGTGCCTTCGGGAACTCTGTGACAGGTGCTGCATGGCTGTCGTCAGCTCGTGTTGTGAAATGTTGGGTTAAGTCCCGCAACGAGCGCAACCCCTATCCTTATTTGCCAGCGCGTTATGGCGGGAACTCTAAGGAGACTGCCGGTGATAAACCGGAGGAAGGTGGGGACGACGTCAAGTCATCATGGCCCTTACGGGATGGGCTACACACGTGCTACAATGGCAGGTACAGAGGGCAGCAATACCGCGAGGTTGAGCGAATCCCACAAAGCTTGTCGTAGTCCGGATCGGAGTCTGCAACTCGACTCCGTGAAGTCGGAATCGCTAGTAATCGTAGATCAGAATGCTACGGTGAATACGTTCCCGGGCCTTGTACACACCGCCCGTCACACCATGGGAGTGGGATGCAAAAGAAGTGGCTAGTTTAACCTTCGGGAGGACGGTCACCACTTTGTGTTTCATGACTGGGGTGAAGTCGTAACAAGGTAACCCTAGGGGAACCTGGGGTTGGATCACCTCCTTATCTTGAAGTAAAGACGAATAATGGAAGCTTCGGCTTCAGAGTATTCACACAAATTGTATGATAATGAAATGAAGAAAAAAGCTCAGTAGGGCTTGTTGATAAAATAGGTCTGTAGCTCAGCTGGTTAGAGCGCACCCCTGATAAGGGTGAGGTCGGCAGTTCAAGTCTGCCCAGACCTACCAATTTCGTGTTATATCTGCGTAAGTTCGCAGTCTCGTGTAGAAAAGACTACACGTCGCTACAAACCACCTTGAGATAAAACGAAATGGTATTAATTCTTCATAAAAGAAAGAAGCCAAATTTAAATACGCTTGTTAAGTGATTTTAAATTTGGTTTTTACTCTCCATTAGGAGGGTAATCAAGTTTTTAACCGAATGTGAGTTAAAAATTAGTTCTTTAACAATCTGGAAAGCTGATATAAATATCGGTATTTATATGACAAACACGGTGTCGCGCTGTTGTTTGTTACAGTATAAATACCAAGCTGTTACAACATTCTCTTATCGTGAATGCTGTAATGGTGATAATGCATCCCCCAAGGATGTATTATCGAATTCATACTTGCTCTTAGAGCAAAGATGTCTTATCAAGTAACTCATCTTATATCTTCGGATATATTGAGTACGTGAAAATGTCAGACTTTACAATTACTGTGGATTAGTCTCCACGGTGTACTTTGTTTTTGCTTCTTTTATTAGAAAAGACTACTTAGGGTTGTATGGTTAAGTGACTAAGCGTATGTGGTGGATGCCTTGGCAGTTAGAGGCGATGAAGGACGTGTTAATCTGCGAAAAGCTTTGGTGAGGTGATAAAAACCGTTATAGCCAAAGATGTCCGAATGGGGAAACCCACTTAGCATAAGCTAGGTATCATTATCTGAATACATAGGATAATGAAGCGAACCGGGAGAACTGAAACATCTAAGTACCCCGAGGAAAAGAAATCAACCGAGATTTCGTTAGTAGCGGCGAGCGAACGCGAATCAGCCCTTAAGCTTATTGGGCGCTAGTGGAACTTACTGGAAAGTAAGACGATACAGGGTGATAGTCCCGTACACTAAAGCAACCTTTAAGTGAAATCGAGTAGGACGGAGCACGTGAAACTTTGTCTGAATATGGGGGGACCATCCTCCAAGGCTAAATACTACTAACTGACCGATAGTGAACCAGTACCGTGAGGGAAAGGCGAAAAGAACCCCTGTGAGGGGAGTGAAATAGAACCTGAAACCGCATACGTACAAGCAGTGGGAGCCCGATTTAGTCGGGTGACTGCGTACCTTTTGTATAATGGGTCAGCGACTTATATTCTGTAGCAAGGTTAACCGATTAGGGGAGCCGTAGCGAAAGCGAGTGTTAACTGCGCGTTTAGTTGCAGGGTATAGACCCGAAACCCGGCGATCTACCCATGGGCAGGTTGAAGGTTGAGTAACATCAACTGGAGGACCGAACACACGTATGTTGAAAAATGCGGTGATGACTTGTGGGTCGGAGTGAAAGGCTAATCAAGCCGGGAGATAGCTGGTTCTCCCCGAAATCTATTTAGGTAGAGCCTCGCACGAACACCATTGGGGGTAGAGCACTGTTAAGGCTAGGGGGTCATCCCGACTTACCAACCCTTTGCAAACTCCGAATACCAATGAGTGATATGCGGGAGACACACTGCGGGTGCTAACGTCCGTTGTGAAGAGGGAAACAACCCAGACCGCCAGCTAAGGTCCCAAAGTACTAGTTAAGTGGGAAACGATGTGGAAAGGCATAGACAGCTAGGAGGTTGGCTTAGAAGCAGCCATCCTTTAAAGAAAGCGTAATAGCTCACTAGTCGAGTCGGTCTGCGCGGAAGATGTAACGGGGCTAAACTAGTCACCGAAGCTGCGGATTTAATCTTAGGATTAAGTGGTAGGGGAGCGTTGTGTAAGCCGTTGAAGGTGAATTGAGAAGTTTGCTGGAGGTATCACAAGTGCGAATGCTGACATGAGTAACGATAAGGGGAGTGAAAAACTCCCCCGCCGAAAGACCAAGGTTTCCTGTCCCATGTTAATCAGGGCAGGGTAAGTCGGCCCCTAAGGCGAGGCGGAAACGCGTAGTCGATGGGAAACAGATTAATATTTCTGTACTTCTATATATTGCGAAGGAGGGACGGAGTAGGCTAGATGAGCACGGCGTTGGTAGTCCGTGTGAAAGAATGTAGGTGGGCGACTTAGGTAAATCCGGGTTGCTGTTAACACTGAGACTCGAGACGAGTGTCTACGGACATGAAGTCATTGATGCCATGCTTCCAGGAAAAGCTTCTAAGCTTCAGATATATAGGAACCGTACCCCAAACCGACACAGGTGGTTAGGTAGAGAATACTAAGGCGCTTGAGAGAACTCGGGTGAAGGAACTAGGCAAAATAGTACCGTAACTTCGGGAGAAGGTACGCTGCTCAGGGTGATGGAACTTGCTTCCTAAGCTCAGAGCAGTCGAAGTAACCAGGTGGCTGGAACTGTTTATTAAAAACACAGCACTGTGCAAAATCGAAAGATGACGTATACGGTGTGACGCCTGCCCGGTGCCGGAAGGTTAATTGATTCGGTTAGACTTAGGTCGAAGCTGATGATCGAAGCCCCGGTAAACGGCGGCCGTAACTATAACGGTCCTAAGGTAGCGAAATTCCTTGTCGGGTAAGTTCCGACCTGCACGAATGGCGTAATCATGGCCACACTGTCTCCACCCGAGACTCAGTGAAATTGAATTTGCGGTTAAGATGCCGTATACCCGCGGCTAGACGGAAAGACCCCGTGAACCTTTACTATAGCTTGACAGTGAACATTGCTCCTACATGTGTAGGATAGGTGGGAGGCGTTGAAACAGAGTCGCTAGATTTTGTGGAGCCAATCTTGAAATACCACCCTTGTATGCGTGATGTTCTAACCTAGGGCCCTAATCGGGCTTGGGGACACTGTCTGGTGGGTAGTTTGACTGGGGCGGTCTCCTCCCAAAGAGTAACGGAGGAGCACGAAGGTTGGCTAAGTATGGTCGGACATCATACGGTTAGTGCAATGGCATAAGCCAGCTTAACTGCGAGACAGACACGTCGAGCAGGTACGAAAGTAGGTCATAGTGATCCGGTGGTTCTGTATGGAAGGGCCATCGCTCAACGGATAAAAGGTACTCCGGGGATAACAGGCTGATACCGCCCAAGAGTTCATATCGACGGCGGTGTTTGGCACCTCGATGTCGGCTCATCACATCCTGGGGCTGAAGTCGGTCCCAAGGGTATGGCTGTTCGCCATTTAAAGTGGTACGCGAGCTGGGTTTAGAACGTCGTGAGACAGTTCGGTCCCTATCTGCCGTGGGCGTTTGAGAATTGAAGAGGGCTGCTCCTAGTACGAGAGGACCGGAGTGGACGAACCGCTGGTGTTCGGGTTGTTATGCCAATAGCATTGCCCGGTAGCTACGTTCGGAACTGATAACCGCTGAAAGCATCTAAGCGGGAAGCAGGCTTTGAGATGAGTTCTCACTGGAGCTTTAAGCTCCCTAAAGGGTCGTTGGAGACTACAACGTTGATAGGTCAGGTGTGTAAGGGCTGTGAGGTCTTGAGCTAACTGATACTAATTGCCCGTGAGGCTTAACCATACAACACCCAAGTAGTTTTTAGAACTATGAAGTGCATTGTATGAAGACTGACATTAGAAAACACACGTACTTACGTGTTACTTGAATCAGAATAAAGAACAAAACGATATTTAAACCTCGAAAGAGAGTCGATAAAAACGTTCATCCATGAACATTATCGACATTAGTACATCCGTGTACGTTAGCTTTCTAAGATTGTAACCTTTTTGTTTAGCGACAATAGCGCTGTGGTACCACCTGACTCCATTCCGAACTCAGAAGTGAAACGCAGTAGCGCCGATGGTAGTGTGGGAGTTCCCATGTGAGAGTAGGACATTGCTAAACTTCTATTTAGAGAAGCCCGATTCGAAAGAGTCGGGCTTTTTGCTTTCTGAGATAAAGTTATACCAATTCCGATAATTAACTGGTCATCATGGCCCAGTCTCGGTGACATAGAGATATTACCCTTTTAGTATTACTTCTGAAGCTATTCCAAGCTTCTGAGCACTTCTCAACAATATCCTCATAATCCTTGAAACAACGGTTAGCTATTTCATTCTGCCTCATCCATGACCACACTTGCTCAATTGGATTTATACCAATTCCGATAATTAACTGGTCATAATGGCCCAGTCTCGGTGACATAGAGATATCACCCTTTTAGTATTACTTCTGAAGCGGTTCCAAGCTTCTGAGCACTTCTCAACAATATCCTCATAATCCTTGAAACAACGGTTAGCTATTTCATTCTGCCTCATCCATGACCACACTTGCTCAATTGGATTTAACTCGGGTGAATAGGGAGGAATATGGATGATCGTCAAATTGTTGTATTCGTCATCAAGATACTTTTGATGCCAACTGGCACCATCCATCAAGACTACAGCATGTCGTCCCTCTTCTGTCGCCTTTGAAATGAGTGCTAATACCAATTCCGATAATTAACTGGTCATAATGGCCCAGTCTCGGTGACATAGAGATATCACCCTTTTAGTATTACTTCTGAAGCTGTTCCAAGCTTCTGAGCACTTCTCAACAATATCCTCATAATCCTTGAAACAACGGTTAGCTATTTCATTCTGCCTCATCCATGACCACACTTGCTCAATTGGATTTAACTCGGGTGAATAGGGAGGAATATGGATGATCGTCAAATTCTTGTATTCGTCATCAAGATACTTTTGATGCCAACTGGCACCATCCATCAAGACTACAGCATGTCGTCCCTCTTCTGTCGCCTTTGAAATGAGTGCTAAGTGTGACGCCATCACATCCATATTACTTAATGGGGCTACGATAGCTTCTGTTTTTCCATTGGTGATGCAGACTGCGCCAAACAAATAAGCGTAGGTAAACTGCTGCTGTTTGATTGCCCTAGGGCGCGTTCCTTTTTCTGCCCACACTCTGGTCGTTGTGTTTTGCTGACCAAACCGCGCTTCATCCTGAAACCACACATCGACTTGATCAAGCGATATCGATAACGGGATCTTGGCGATCGTTTCAAATTGGAATTTTTTTAAAGGTTTCTTGAGTCTCAATGGATTGCTTAGGGTGCTTTGAACGTGTTGTTACCCAGCTTAGTTCAAGCTGGTGTAGTGTGTCGTATACATTAGATTTTTGGTAGACAACACCAAACTCTGTCGCAATATATTCTTGTATATCTTTTCCTTGAAGCCTACCACCACTCGGTTTTATAGCAGAATTGATAATAAAACTTTTCAGTTGTGATAGCTGCTTATCATCCAAAGATTTTGGGCGACCTGTATGTTTTTTTTCTTTAAGTCCCTCTAAGCCATCATGTAAATAAGTATGGATCCATTCATTAACGCTAGTGCGACTAACTTTCAAGAAAGTAGCTATTTGTGTGCGATTTTTTCCATCGATAAAGTGAGATACAGCAAGCAATCGTAATCGCATTCTTGCATTACTCGTTGATGAAATAAGCTGTGATAAGTTATGAGTCATTTTAAGCCTTATATTTAAGCTTACATTAGATCACAAAATTATCGGAATTGGTATTATATAAGCGGAAGCCCGTTACGAAAGTGACGGGCTTTTTGCTGTCTCACATAATTACTAATAAATTATGTGAGACATTTTATTTCGACTTGATTTGTAGGTAATTTAAATTTTTCTAGCCGTTTTTTCTCTTGTTTCTGTGGTGGGCACAAACTGTCATTATTATAATAAGCGATACATTCGAAGCATTGTACGCATTCGTTATAATCTATAGATCCTGATGGAGTAATGGCCTTAATATCACATTTATGATGACAAAGAGTACATGGACTGCCGCATTCTTTACGTCTACTCAACCACTTAATTGGATGAAACCTGCCAAGTAGTGAAAGTCCTGCTCCAAGTGGGCAGAGATAACGACAGTAAAACTTATTAATATATAATCCTAGACCTAATATCACTAAAGCATAAATTACAAATGGCCAAGTACGAACAAACATTAAGGTGAATGTTGTTTTAAAAGGCTCTACTTCTGCCATCACTTCTGCCATCACATTGGCGTATAGTGATAATCCAAGTAAGAATATCAACACGCCATACTTTACTAATTGTAGTTTTTTATGTAGCGAATAGGTTATTTTTAGTTGTCGAATACGCCACTTCTTAGCTAGCCAACCCACCATTTCCTGTAATGCGCCAAAAGGGCATAACCAGCCACAGAACAATCCACGACCTACGAGGAAAAGACTAATAAATACATAGGACCATAAAATAAAAATAATAGGATCCATTAGGTATGTCTGAATATTAAATCCCTTGAAAATAGCGTGTAAGATTGGGAATATATTAACAACTGATAGCTGCCCCTGGGCGTACCATCCGATAAACACTACGGTATAAATCAAAAAAAGCCAACGAACACGATGAAATAATTTAAAACGTCGAGAAAGTTGATGCTGATAAATGAACAGACAAGTTAAAATCAAAAGACTGACTGTTAATATAGCAATCTCACTAGATCTGTTTTGCCAAAGTTCTAGCCATAAAGGTAGGGGAGTATTGTTATTGTCTAATTCAGGATAACTATAAAGAGACTCTGGGAGTTGATAGTCTATAGGGAACACGGCAGACACCTGATCTAACCAAGGATTATTTCCATAACCAACAGTTAATGACAGGGTCCAAGGAGATCCAGGATCAAATCCTGACTGTGATTTTATTCTATATATATTTAAGGCTCCTGCTCCATTATGGGCGTCTTTTTTACCTTCATACAAGTCATAAAAATTTACATCACGAATTTCGATTGGGACATCATTTTGAAAAATGGATAGTCGGTCAGGTATTGATGCTGGTATAAAATCTTCATCTACGTGATGGTAAGCACCATAAGACCAAACACCAATAGCGTGTTCCCCTTCTTGCAAGCGTTGCATTAACAGTTCGTAGTCGTCACCGAGTAAGTTTTTACCTATCATAGGAGAGTTGAGATAGGCGAAACGTAAATCAACGATGGCTGATTGATTAACATTATTAGTGAGTTCGAGCTCATCAACTACGTCATCATCGTCAAACACTTGTGCTAATTGTGTATTCGAAAGCGCCAATGTACCAACATAATTACCATTTTCTAGTGCTTTAAAATCAAGTGGTTCATAAATTTTTGAAACATCGGCAACGCCATTAGTGGCAAAGCCGTCGAGGGTTTTACGCGCAATAGTTAATGAAGATAATAATACCGTTTCATTGATAACGACAACAGATACAGTTGCTTTGGTGATCCCATCAATGACTACATGAGAGCTGTTCGATGCCTTGCCTACTTTAATACTGTCTAATACTGATAGACCTGCATATTGGCTAACAAAGTCGAATAGCGGTTGTTCACCAAAACCATGTAAAAAAATTGGCTCTTGATGCTGTACAACTAGAACTCCTGCTAATTTTCCTTCTAGATCAAGACCAATCAACATGTCTACAGGTTCACCAGAAAAGGCTGGTAGCGCAACAACGTCTTGAGAATGAAAGAGGTAGCCAACCAAATTACCTACCTGATATACAGGCCAAACAGGTGGTGAAGATTCTTTTTTACCTATTGAAGTAGCATGAGGGAATATTTCATTCCAGCCATCAGGTGAGTCGGTTGATAATGCAAAAGTGAAGGTTGATGCCACAAAAAATAAACTCATTAATAATAATGACTTACAGAGTGTTAACCTGTTCATTATAATTGTTTACTGTTAAAAGTTGAGTTCATAATTTGTTCCTTTTTATAGGTTGAATATAGGTAGGATTTGTAATATTTGTTGCCAATGTTATAAGCATCAATTACTTATTCTATTATCATCTTAGAACCATAATTACTTTCATCACCATGCAACTATAAGACTAATTTCCTCATTACTTAGTCTTAATTATCTATCACCCTGCTAAGTTACGATAAAGTAATCCTCGCATTTACTTACCAATAGAAGTCGTGGCAAATACCCTCCGTGCACCTGCTGAATAACAACAAACCAAGCCTTTATAACGTCAGTTTAAGGAATAGTCTCTTAGCAGAAACCGATAAACATCATCAATAAATTTATTTGATGAAAAGCGTTCTTGGTAAAACACAAACCTTAAGAACTATATGAGCAATACCTTTGGGTATGTTTTTTGATTATGCCTTTGGATAGCTTAATTCATACTAAAGTATTGTTCATTTTAGTAATTGATAAATAAGTATTATTTCTAATATTGTCTTTGCTTAATCATTATTGAAAATAGCTTACTAAAAGGAATTATTCCTATAGCGTAATTACCGACAAGAAGATTAATATTTAACCGAAGGAAGCATCGTGATTTAAAAGGAATAGGAAAACAGAGATTACAAAAAGCAGTAACGATTTAGTAAAAGGTACATGATTATCCCTACTAAATGAAATGATAAAACACGATGGTTAAATTGGAATGGAAGACCTTACTTTAAAACGAAAACCAAAAATAATAGCTCCTTCACTGTGACAAGCAATACATATTTGTAGTAGATGCTTCATAGTTTTTATTAAGTAAATAGTTTTTTACCTAGCTGAATAGCTACAATTAATTGAGGAAATAATATGAAAACACAAATAGATAATTCTCGTCAAATGCCGGACCAAAAAAAATGGGCACTACATCGTATTGCTGTAGGTATTGCAACGGTAATATTGGCAAGTGCTGCGTTGAATGTACATGCCAAGTCAAGCAAGGTCACTTGGGAAGAAATTGCTAATGATCAAGAAACAACTACTGATGTACTTGGTTATGGTATGGGAGTTAAAGCACAACGTTATAGTGACTTAACTCAGATTAATACTGACACTATTAAAGCGATGGTTCCACAGTGGACAATGTCATTTGGTGATGAAAAGCAACGAGGACAAGAAACCCAAGCCTTGTATCATGAAGGTGTACTTTACGTGACAGCTTCTTACTCTAGAATTTTTGCGATGGATGCACGAACAGGTAAAAAACTATGGACTTATAGTCATCGTTTACCTGAAGATATTCGTCCTTGTTGTGACGTGGTAAACCGTGGTGCGGCTATTTATGGTGACAAAGTTTATTTTGGTACGCTAGATGCGCGAATAGTTGCACTTGATAAAAAAACAGGTGAAAGAGTTTGGAATAAAAAATTCGGTGATCACAAAGCTGGTTACACCATGACTGGTGCCCCGACTATCATCAAGGATAAAAAAACAGGTCGTGTAATGTTGATTCATGGCTCTTCTGGTGATGAATTTGGCATTGTTGGTAAGTTGTTTGCCCGAGATACGGAAACAGGTGAAGAGATTTGGATGCGTCCTTTTGTTGAAGGACATATGGGACGTCTTAATGGTAAAGAAAGTACGCCAACAGGCGATGTACGTGCACCTTCTTGGCCGCGTGATGACAATGGTGAATTAGTAGAAGCTTGGCATCACGGTGGCGGCGCTCCTTGGCAAAGTGCTAGCTTTGATGTTGACAACAATACCATTATTATTGGTGCTGGTAATCCAGCTCCATGGAACGGTTGGGCACGTACTGGCAAAGATGGAAAAACAGAAGATTACGATAGTCTTTACACATCAGGACAATTGGGTGTTGACCCATCAACTGGTGAAGTGAAGTGGTTCTATCAACATACACCTAATGATGCTTGGGATTTCTCAGGTAACAACGAGTTAGTATTATTTGAATATGAAGATGATGGTAAAGTTGTCGAAGCGACTGCTCATGCCGACCGTAATGGCTTCTTCTATGTTGTTAACCGAGAAGACGGTAAGTTTATTAAAGCTTTCCCATTTGTTGAAAACATTTCTTGGGCGACTCATATCGACCCTATCACTGGCCGCCCGGTAGAAGTAGAAGGTCAACGTCCGCCAAAACCAGAGCCAGGAGAGAAACGTGGTAAAAGTATTGAAGTATCACCACCTTTCTTAGGAGCTAAAAACTGGAATCCGATGGCTTACAGCCAAGATACAGGTTTATTTTATATTGGCGCTAACCACTGGAAAGAAGATTACTGGACTGAAGAAGTTAAATACACTGAAGGCTCTGCGTATATTGGACAAGGCTTCAGCATTAAACGTATGTTCGATGATCACGTTGGTAATTTACGAGCTATTGATCCGGTAAGTGGTGAAATTGTTTGGCAACATAAAGAAGAATTACCACTTTGGGCTGGTGTTTTAGCAACCAAAGGTAACCTTGTATTTACAGGTACTGGTGATGGTTTCTTTAAAGCATTTAATGCAAAAACTGGTGAAGAGCTTTGGAAATTCCAAACGGGTAGTGGCATTATTTCTAGTCCTATTACTTGGGAAATGGACGGTGAGCAGTATGTTGGCGTAGCATCAGGATATGGTGGCGCAGTACCTTTATGGGGTGGCGGTATGGCTGATTTAACCAAACCAGTATCTCAAGGTGGATCTTACTGGGTATTTAAAGTACCTAAGTGGGCGAAAGATATCGCACGTCTTGACTAAACTGATTCGTATCGGTAGCTAATATTAACACAGGCCAGTAAAGCTGGCCTGTGTTGTCTCACATAGGAAGATGAAGATGATAATTAAAAAACTATTTTTCACGCTAATTTTTTTACATATAAGCACTCAGTTCGCTCAAGCGGAAGATATCACTGAAAGGCGAATAGGTAGTTGTGTAATTATGCCTAAAACTAATTGTGCAGGTGCTGATTTGCGTAATGCCGATTTGCGACATGCTAAATTAGGCAATGCTAACCTTGCTGGTGCCGATCTTCGTGGTGCTAACTTAGTTCGTGCAGACTTGCGCCATGCGAACCTCAAAGGGGCCGATCTTCGAGGAGCAAATTTAGAATCAGTACAGGCATGGGCGGCATTTTTACAAGGCGCTAAGCTTAATAAAGCCAATTTACGCGGGGGTGGTTTTGAATTTGCTCGGTTGAGCGGTGCTAAGTTAATTGATGCCGACTTACGAGCAGCTAATTTTGAAATGGCTTGGTTTGCTAAAGCCGACCTAACAAGAGCTAATCTAACAAATGCTAATGTGCAAGAAGCCAAGTTTTACGATGCTAACTTTAAAGATGCAGTAATGGATGGTGTATTCAAACGGTATGCCATTTTTCAGGGGGCTTATATGGAAGGTTGCGAACTTTGCCCACATGACTGGTAAGCTAAAAAGTACAAGTAAATATATAAGTGGCTCTAAAAGCTAAATATCATAAATGTAAAGCCTCTGCTATTGCAGTAAACAAGGCGTTGAGGCTTCCAATGTTTTTTCAGTTAAGCGCCCTCATGCTTGTAGAGGGCTTAATTGCATTCCTTTTATATTTTTTTACAAGATTGTCTTTTAATAAAAGAACAAGGAAGGACAATTTTTTGTGGCGGAGTTTCATCGTCACTAATTTTATCAAGTAACAACTTTGTTGCCTCTCTACCCACTTCATAAGGGTTTTGGGTTATTACTGTAATAGGTACTTTTAAATACTCAGCCATTGGCAGTTCATCAAAAGCCAACAATGAAACATCATCAGGTATCGAAATATTCTCGTTATTAAACGCTGTTAATAGCTCTGTGGTAATAGGTAAATGCTGTGTAAAAAAGACGGTTGGCGGATTAGTCGCAGCAAGCATACTTTTTGGTGATTGTTGAAAACCGGTATTTCGGTGCCAATATTGAACCAATTGTTGATCAACAGGAATGCTATGCTTTTCTAAAGCATCGGTATAGCCAAGGTAACGGTCTTTTCTTGATTTCATACTCTGAAAATCTTGAGTAAGAAAACAAATTCGTTTATGTCCTAACTCTATTAAGTATTCCGTTGCGTCGAACGCCGCTTTTCGATAATCAGAAACAATTATATTTTTTTCATTGCCATCATGTTCAAGTTGAAAATGAACAATAGGTAGACCGTTATTAATATATTTATCAATTAATTTTGTATTTTGACCTGAAGAAGCAATAATAATTCCGTCTACACGTAATTGGTACAATGTCTCTAGCGACTTTGCTTCAACCTCGGGATCAACATCCGTATTATATATTAATACGTTGTAGTCACTTTTTTTACAATAGTCATCAATCCCTCTAAGAGTACGGCTTGTATAGAAGCCGGTAATATCCCTTACTATTACTCCTATTGTTTTCGTTTTATTCATTTTTAAACTACGAGCAATAGGGTTTGGTACATAATCAAGTTCTTCTACAGCCAGCTTTATGCGTTCTTTTGTCTTTTCTGACATGTAGTCAAAACGGCCATTTAGGTATTGAGATACTGTACTTTTTGAAACGCCGGCAAGCTGTGCAACATCAATTAACTTTATTTTTTTTTGCATGTGTATTTTCTTTGAAAGTCCAAATACTTGAATGTTGACATTTTGCAATATTATGATAACTTAATCAACTAAATCGGTTTAGTAAATTGATTTACTAATCATTATTAATTACTTTGGCAACCTAATAAAAAGGTAAAAAGAGTGGAAATTTCGAATGTTGAATATCTAGTGATCGTTGGATACCTTCTGCTGATCATTATCGTTGGTCTTGTTTTCAAAAAGTTTTCGGCAAATACCGATGATTACTTTAAAGGGGGCAGCAAAGGAACGTGGTGGTTAGTGGGTAGTAGTGCTTTTATGAGTGCATTTAGTGCGTGGACTTTTACCGGTGCTGCTGGTATCGCCTACGAGTCTGGGTTCTCCGCCATGTTTATATTCTTTGGTAACGTACTTGGCTTTTTCGTCAATTATCTTTTTATGGGGCCTTGGTTACGCCAAATGAGGGTGACTACTTTTCCAGAAGCTATTGCTGGTCGCTTTGGTGAGAAAACTCGTGATTTCTATGCATACTATGAAGTACCAATTCGTATTTTATATTCGGCTATGGCACTTTACGGTTTAGGTATTTTTTGTTCTGCCGTATTTGGCTACGACATTAATTACGTTATCGTTGTTTGTGGTGTTGTTGTTCTACTATATTCTGCAACTGGTGGACGCTGGGCTGTTATGGCGACCGACTTCTTGCAAGGTCTAATTTTAGTACCACTTACCTTAATCGTTGCCTACCTTTGCTTAGATGCGTTGGGCGGAGTTGAAAATTTATTTGTGAAAATAGAAGAACAAGGATTAACCGAAGAATATAGCATGATCAACTCCGCTACACTCTTTGGTGGTGCGTACACATGGGGCTGGGCTAGTGCCATGATGGCAAAACAATTTATTGTCTTTAATTCGATGAATGCTGCACCACGTTATTTTTCTGTTAAAGATGGGAAAGAAGCTAAAAAAGCTGCTTTGCTTTGTTCTGTATTGATGCTGCTTGGTAGTTTTATCTGGTTTTTACCACCCATTACCGCTCGACTTTTATATCCTGATCTCGTTATGGCATTCGACATAGCCAAGCCAGCTGAGGCTAGTTATGCCGTTGCAAGTATTAGCTTGTTACCTATGGGGCTAGTGGGCTTAATTGTTGTTGCGATTCTTGCTGCGACAATGAGTTCAATGGATACTGGGCTTAATACTAATGTTGCCATATTAATCAAAGATATATATCCGAAAATATCACGTAAACTAAGTTGGAAAGCTAAACGAGAATCTGAACTACTAAACTACGGGCGTACCTTAACGTGGGTAATGGGCTTCTTAATTGTATTGTTAGCGCTGTATTTTGCCCAGCAAGATGGCTCCGGAATATTTGAAATCATGCTGCAAGTAGGAACACTACTTTCTATGCCAATTACAATTCCGTTACTTTTAGGCATGTTTATTCGACAAACACCTTGGTGGGCAGCATTGTTTTCTATTGCTTGTGCGCTAATTTTTTCTAGCTTAGCTTTTTTCGAAGTACCATTAAGTTACCTTGGTTTCTCACAAGCGTATAGCGATAGCTTCGAATGGAATTTTCAGCAGCAATTTTTTGGAGTGTTAGGCTCCGGAACGTTTGGCTTTTTAATCTCAACACTTTTTGCACCAAGTCAAAGATCTGCGCATCGTCAAATGGTTGATAAATTCTTTACTAATATGAAAACACCTATCGATTTTGAAAAAGAAATAGGTGAGGGCAATGATTTAAGTCAACTTACCGCTATTGGGCGCTTTGGTGTGGCAGTAGCAGGTTTCATTGCCTTGATGCTGATCATTCCAAATCCACTAGAAGGCAGAATAGTTATTCTGGTACTTGCAGTGACAATTGGGGTAATCAGTTTGTTAATGCTCAAAGCGGGGAAGGAGCCCGTTACTAAAACCAAGGATGCGGTATCACAAATAAAATAATGAGACTTATTTTCTCGAGAGTTTACTGATTCTCATTATTTATCACTTTTTATTACAGGAATTAACAATGAATTACTTACTTATAAACGACCAACTTGATGTTTTAAAAGCAGAGCTCAAGACTTGTCGTAAAGAACATTTGACTCGACTTTTAGAGCAATGTAGCGCGTATGAAAACGAAGTGTTATCAGTAGAACATCCACATACTAGTATTACTTATATAGGAATGGCTGCGGCAAACTTAAGTTTGGCCTATTTATTAACTGAACAAGACCATTACCTGCAAGAAGCAAAGCGTTGGATTTTTACTGCGGTTAATTATGATGTTTGGGGATATGGATTTTTAGTCGATGTGGATCTTAGTGCGTCATGGTTACTGTATGGTTTAGGGCTTTCTTACGATTGGATAAAAGATTACTTAACTGAAGAAGAACGTAGTCAGTTTCTTAATAAATTGATCCTGCAAGGCAATAAGATTTTTGATTACGGCCAAGAGAACTTAGGCCATTGTTGGTCGACCAACTATTGGCAAAATCATAACTGGATTAATTATTCAGGCTTATTAACTACAGCTTATGCTATTCGCTCTGAGCACCAAGGTGCACAAGTATGGATTGATGAAATCAAAGACAACTTTGAAAAAGTATTTGAATACCTGCCTGAAGATGGCTCTAACTATGAAGGAACAGGATATTGGCGATACGCGATTAACTTCTTCTTATCTGCGGCCGATTATATTCGTGAAGACGGTGGTCCAAACTACTTTGATGCAGGCTTTTTAAAAAATTCATTCGACTACCGTATTTACCAGTCTGCGCCTAACTGGGAAGAGAATATTAACTTTGCCGATGTGCATGATAGAAGAAGCTCTCATTCCATTTCTGCTTACTACAAAATAGCATCAGAATATAATAATGGTCAGGCGCAATGGTTAGGTGAAATGGTACGCACTAAGTTCTTATTTAGGGAAGCTTATCAAAGTAAAATTTTTCCAGGTATTTTACCTGAGGCTTTTTTAGAGTTAATTTGGTTTAACCCTGAGATAGAAGAAAAGTCACCAGAAGCGCTGCCGTTAACCAAATACTTCCCAGATCTTGGTCTTGTGG